>NZ_JAKRGG010000012.1:0-135653 GCF_022347645.1 Vibrio sp. MMH1-50 | reverse complement strand
ACAACTTGGAAAGAGCTGGCTATTACACTGCGTTGTTTTCCTTGCTCTCGAATCAATGACAACGCTCTGAATCCTGCATCTTGAAGTCACTTGGGTATAGTTTCTTTGTTTCGTTAACATCACTAGCGCTAAACGCCGTCGCTATTCTAGATGTTTAAACTGCAACGCGACCAATCGTTGATACAGTTCACAGCTTTGCATCAATGATTGATGATTACCGATATCAATCAGTTCGCCACCGTCGAGTACTGCAATTTTATCTGCGTGCTGAATTGTCGATAAGCGGTGTGCGATGATCAACGTAGTGCGGTCTTTCATCAAGGCTTCAAGCGCTTGTTGAACATGATGTTCACTCTCACTGTCCAGTGCGCTGGTGGCTTCATCAAGCAGCAGAATTTTCGGATCTTTTAGAATTGCACGAGCAATGGCAATTCGCTGTTTTTGACCGCCAGATAGCCTTACGCCACGCTCACCTAAAAAACTATGATAGCCGTCAGGTAGCTTTTCGATAAATTCATGAGCATGGGCTTTCTTTGCTGCTTCAATCACTTGTTCGTCTGTGGCTTCCGGATTACCGTAGCGAATATTGTGGAATACATCATGGCTAAACAATGCGGGTTGCTGTGGGACTAATGCCATTTGGCGGCGAAGATCGTTAGGATCGAACTGTCGAATATCTTCACCTCCAAACAATACATGTCCTTGCTGCGGGTCGTAAAATCGTTGTAGCAGCTCAAACAGCGTTGTTTTACCGGCACCAGAAGGACCAACCAAGGCTAACACTTTCCCTTGTTCTGCTTTGAGATTTAATCCTTTAATAGCTGGCTGATCGGGGCGAGAAGGGTAGTTGAAGTTCACTGAGTCAAACGTGACTTCTGCAGGCATGCGGTCGGTAATAGTAAGGTGATGGCTTGGTGCACTGATATCACTCTCAACTTGCAGGATCTCAATCAATCGTTCGGTTGCACCAGCGGCTCGTTGCAATTCTCCCATCACTTCAGAAATAGTGGCAGTAGAGGATGCAACCATGATGGCATAGAACACAAACGCAGCTAAATCACCAGCCGACATCTTGCCATGAATAACGTCACTGCCACCTACCCAAAGCATGCCTGCAATAGCGCTGAAAACAATCACAATAACGCCGGAGATCAAGATTGCGCGCTGTTTGACGCGCTGTCTGCCAACCTCGTAGGCTTTTTCTACTTCGACAGCAAACGCTGCGCGTTCATGCTGCTCTGAGCTAAAGCTTTGCACCGTTTTAATGTGTTCTATCGCTTCGCCAGCGTAGCTGCCCACATCCGCCATTGTGTCTTGGCTTTGACGCGATAAAGCACGAACGCGCCGGCCATAAACTAATATCGGCACCAAAACAAAAGGCACAGACGCCAAAACAATCAAGGTGAGCTTAACGTTAGTAGCAAATAACATAATGATCGCACCAAAGCACATCAATGCGCTGCGCATCGCCATGGAAAACGACGAACCAATAATGCTCTGAAGTAGAGTCGTATCAGTCGTGAGGCGAGACATAATGTCGCCGCTGCTGTTGGTCTCAAAATAGCTCGGATGCAGGGTAATCACATGATTAAACACCGCAAGGCGAATATCTGCGCTGACGCGTTCTCCAACCGAAGAAACCAGGTAGAAGCGGAAGAACGTTCCAACGGCAATACATAAAGTGACGGCAACAATAAACTGAATCGCGTTGGTTAGCTCTTGTAATGATTGCTGAGCAAAGCCTTGGTCAATCAAGATACGTACGCCATAACCGACGGACAACGTTAGGCTTGCTGTCGCAACAAGTGCGACTAGGGCAGCAGCGACACGCCATTTATAAGGCGAAATAAAGGTGTTGAGTTTAAGAAGAATGCCAAGGTTTTTATTATTTTTACTGCTCATGAGTAGCTCACAAAGCTTTATAGGTACTTGGCATAGTAAGCGACTTTTTGAGACGTGACCAGTGGCGCGTCTGATTCGAGTCATGGTTCATTAGTTAAAAAGAACACAGTCTCATGGAACCTAATTTCTCACTATTTGTTATTGGCATATGCTAATAATGAGGGCTACAGTTCATATCCCATTACCAATGAATAAGCGCCTCTCACCTTTGAATGTTGAGTTAGATGCATGATTCGTGAACGCTCTTATTAAAGCAGCTTAAGTTCAGAGACGTTTCAGATACAGAAGGATTTTATGTCACACCACAACCCCAAAAACCACCAGCAGTGTGCAGTGTGTTGCCAGCCATTTTTTAACGCCAGCGATACTGTTCAGTTTTTCCAGATGCCGAATGGCGGCGTGCAGTGCGAAATCGTACCAACAGAGAAAGTTCAGGGATATCAAGGTGTCATGCAAGGCGGAGCAATCTGCGCTTTGCATGACACGGCTATGACCCACTGCCTTTTTGCTCAAGAGATATGTGCGATGACAGCAAAGCTCGAGGTTCGCTTTATCAAACCGGTTCCCCTCAATGCCATCATTCGCGTTGAGGCGCATTGCCTAAAGAGCAAACGAGGAATGTTTCTACTACAAAGCGAAATCTATGTGGGGGAACAATGTTACTCAAAAGCAGAAGCGAAGTTCATGCAGCATGTTGTCGACGCCGAATATTGACCTCAAAAGCCATTGGGATTATCGATAACATAAACCCAACCTCCATCTACATAATGCATGACTTCCAATGCCGTTCCTTGTATCGCGTTTTTTGTCTGAGTTGCACCTTGCGAAGTGTTCATTATTTCCCAATCTGAACGCACCATGGCAATGTCATCATTAATGTGGATGGAAACGCGCTTTGTATGCATGGTGACATCGCCTTTCATAAAACCTTCCAATACGCGTTTGATCGCTTCTTGCCCTTTGGCTTGATTGCCTTCTTTATCCAAAATAAATACCGCATCTTGATGGAAAAGTGTTCCTAATCCCTCCAAATCTTTATCCGCAAAGTATTGACCAAATAATGCATGTAACTCTGATGGTGTTTGTGGCTTCGGATAGAGCGTCTCCGCATGTAAACCAAGTGAGACAAAAGAAATAAACAGAAAAATATATCGCATAACGTAATCCTCTAATTATTGGCTCAGGCAGCTTTCGCCCCTTTGCCTAATTGCCAATTCAAGATAGAACGGTCAGTTACGAATTAAAATTAGCTTCCTAAAAGTAACTAGTTACTCTCAGGTAACTAATGGTCTGAGGTGTAGTGTTTGATTACACTGGCGGTAAAAAACGGATTAGGGAAGGGCGATGTCGTCAAAAGTAAATCATCAAGTACAGCCTGTTGGCTATTGCAGCGTGGATAAATACTTAACATTGATATCGACTAAGTGGACTGCTCACATCGTTTGGTTGCTCGGGCAACAAGAAGAGATGCGATTCGGTCAAATTCGCAAGCAATTAGCGCTGGTTTCAAGCAAGGTGCTCACCGAACGCTTGAAGTTACTGTGCGAATATGGGTTTGTTTGGCGAAAACAAGAAGACACTATCCCTGTGACTGTGAATTATGGTTTAACCCCAAAAGGTAGAGAGTTTGCTAGTGTTGTCGACATCATAGTCCAAAAAGTTGATGACTGGGATGCCGAGTAGGTTACGTATCTAACCCTTTAGAACCCTTATGTAGAAACTAATAGATATGTTGATTGCATCTGATTGTGGAATGAGACTGAGAATTAACATATACCTGTATTACCGACCTTAAAAAAGAGTCACAATCATTACGGTTTTGACGGGTTGATTTATGAAATTTAATACATCTATTGACGATAATTTTGCTTCTTTCTACGACAGAGAGAACGACAACTATGTCTTTGTCGAAAGTACTGATAATGAAAACTTTGATGTAACAATAGGTACGGCAAGCGGCGCGACTTTGATAGGTACTGTATCTGCAAAAAATGATGAGGAGCTGAATGCTAAGCTCGAAGCTCTGTATCAAGGTTTTATGATGAAAAACGAGCGTGACTCTTAACGATTAGGTATTTCTAATCATAAACAACCATAGATTATTTACCTTTACTATGATGCTTGAGAACAAACATCATAGTCGCGAGATCTAAGTGCGGTTTTTCGCGAGTAGCAGATCGACTTTCCCTTTCGCTGTTTTACTCACGGTTTGCATAAACTTAAAGCTTGGATTGTGAATGCCGGATTGCTCCAAGCCCTCGACCATTTCAATCCAGAGTTTTGCTGTCATCTGTGCATCGGCTAACGCTCGGTGAAAAACGCCGTCATTATCGATGTTTTTGAAGCGAACTAGTTCTCCGAGTTTATGAGAAGGAGCATCTTGAATTAAACGTCTTGCCACTAGCAATGAGCATGCAAACTCGCCTGAGTAACCACAGTTGATTCGTTCAAGCTCCGCATCGAGGAAGCGCTTATCAAAAGATGCGTTGTGGGCGATAAGGTTTTCACCGGCAATGAACTCGCTGAATGATGCCATCACTTCATCGCAGCTTGGTGCGGTGCGTAACATGTTATTGGTAATGCCAGTGTAACCCTCGATGAAAGAACTGACTCTAAAGCCTGGGTTCATCAGTTGCTGAAAACTATCGACAACCTCACCGTCGACTAATTTTACTGCACCGATTTCAATGGCGCGGTCACCCATATTCGGAGAGAGACCAGTGGTTTCAAAGTCGAGTACGACAACAGAGTTAGCTTGGGGCATGAAAGTTTTCCAACTGAACGATAAGGGGCAAGAGTATCAACGAAACGGATACAAAAAGAAAGGTTATGATGGGTAGACTGTGTGAGTTAGGTTATTTACTATTCTTGATTCATTCCAACAAAGACATTGCGATTGCGCGCTCTTTAAACGAGCGCTTTTAGCTTCGAGGGAAATTATGGAAACGATCATCAAACAAGCAATTGAGCTGCGAAAAGAAGCTAAGTATCAAGCGTCGAGAGCGTTACTTACAACACTACTAGACGATGAACATTTTGCCGCAAAAGCGCACTTACAAATCGCTTGGTCGTACGACAATGAAGGCAAAGAGCAAGAAGCAATCGGTCATTACTTGTCTGCACTTTCAGGAACACTCTCTTCGGTAGAAAGATTTGATGCGTTGTTCGGCTTAGCGAGTACCTACCGAAGCCTTGGCGAGTATTCAGAAGCATTAAGCTATTTTGAACAAACGTTGGATGAATACCCTAATGCGATCGAAGTTCAGCCTTTTTATGCAATGTGTCTTTACAATGTGGGTCGACATAAAGGAGCCACATCATTGTTACTCGAACTCTTAGTGTCCACCACCAACAGCGATGCAATTAAAGAGTATCAGCGAGCTATTTCTTTGTACGCTCGAGATCTCGATAAAACTTGGTAGCTTTTGGTTCTAGTAATCATCAAATATTCAAAAAAGATTCACTACGCGCGGCATTTACGCCTTGTTGTTTTTATCATTAAAGTGGTGTGTTAAAGCTTCATTAAGGCGCTTGCTCACCGCTTTAAAGTGTTACATCCATGGAGAGGACAATGGAATACTTTCAGTACTATGGGATCGACTGGGTTGCGATGGTACTTACGTTTCTTGCCATTTGGCAAATCGGAAACAAGAACAAAATTGGTTTCATCTTAATGATGTGCGGAAACACCAGTTGGGTTGCAGTCGGGTATCTCACAGGCAGCGTGGCAATGATAATCGCCAATATCATCTTCTTCTCTATGAACCTACGCGCCATCATCAAGTGGTCGAAGCCAGAGCAAAGAACTAACGGCGTTGAGGTGTAGTCGTTTACCAAAACTACATCGAGGTAGAGTGAAAAGTAGCGCTTTTGAAGGATGTAATGTGAATAAAGAAGTAAGAGTTGGTGTTGCGACCATTATCCTTCGTGACGGAAAAATAATGCTTGGTGAGAGAATTGGTTCTCATGGTGCAAACGCACAATAACAGTTGCACTTTTTGTTTTTTATTATGAGTTATAGTGACGTGTTTAGTTATTTTAAACCCTATAAGCTAGTAGTTAGCCCTCCTATATCAGGTACTGTTTTAAAATACGGGGAGCCAATTGATAATATCGAAGTGACCCTGCTTGCGGGTTTTAGTCAGTATTATGAAAGAACTACTATGACAGACAAAGACGGTAGGTTTCATTTTGAATCAATCATTCACCGTCAATGGTTTAAGCCGCTGTCAATCAACACAAATTTAATTGGAATTCAGATCACTGCAAATATAAACAACAGTCAAATTTTAATGTGGTCTTCACATACTGGCTTGGATATCCATGACTATGTTATTGATAATTTAGAGAATCTAGAGTGCGATCTAGATGACTCTTCTTATGAATATCACTTTAAAAACCGAGTTGTACCAAACGGTCGCGAGCACTCGGTTTTTGGAATATGCCGCCTTCGAGGATATGACGGAAAAATACATCGAGAGGATTTATAACTCCCTTATCTCCAAAGTTAGCTTCAGAGCTAGCTTATCTGCCTTATCAATTGATTTCAAACAAGGAAGACCAGAAGCGCGGTCTTCCTTGATAGTCTGATACGAGAATATCTTCGAGAAGGGTTTAGCGTTATCTATTCGTCATATTGTACTGAATAGTTTGGCTAAAGCTTGGCAGTGTGACCTCTAGCAGTGCCACATCTGGCAGAGTATCACCGTCGCTGTTCTGGTATTGATAGCGGTATGTGCTGACTGCATCGCCAGCGGTTTGTTTCATTGATTTGATTGGATGGAAGGCAAGACCAAAGAAATCTAAGTCTACTTTCCACTCTTTCACTGGATCTACATAGTAAACACCATAAACCAATGAACCATCATCCACATACTCCATTTCAAAGGTTTTGGTGCCTTTGCCGAACAACTTCTGAGTTGCTTTTTTGATTTCGCCATTCGGGTAGTATTGCAGCAAGAGGGTACTCTTTTCCTTTGGTGTCGAGAGCTTAACCTCACGGATTTTTCTTAACTTACCATCTTCATGGTAGGAGTAATGAAATTCGCGAACAGACATATCGTCGCCAGACTGCGGTACTTGGCGGCGTTGAAGAAGTTTGCCATCAGCACCATACGTATATTGAATTCGATATGTCGCGATAGGTGTACCGTTAAGATCGGCAGCCTCATCCTGAAAGACTTGCTTATTCTCAACATCAACTTGACCGAGTTCGTTATAGCTGTATTGAGAGATGAAGTTTTCTTTGGTGTGTCTTACGTAACTGTTGATTGAGCCGTGCTTCATTAGCGCACGCGCAGATTCCAAAAAGCCTGCATCGTTATAGGCGTAGTCAAATGTACTGTCTGTGTAGTCGCGCTGTGTTACTCGTCCTAGCTGATCGTATGAGTACGCGCCAGCTACAGTCAGTTGCCCTTGGTTAGACTTTGCTATTTGTGTTAAGCGAGATTGGTTTGCAGTGACCAGACCTTGGTCAATGTAATCTTTAAACACAGAATAGTGTTCGTAAGCCGTAGCGTTAAATGCAGCGAAAATTGCCAGACCGGCGAAGCTTCTTTTAATGTTCATAGTTAATAGCCTGTTATTTATGGTTTTTATTAATTTTTCAATCGGAAGATAGGTTTAACTCGACCGATGTAAGCGCCCTCAATTTCAGTATCGAGAAGCAAAGCTGAGCTTATCAGTAGGGTTTTATAAAGTAAGCATAAATATGATAATAATTATCATTTAAACCTATTTGTTTGAGATTGATTCAAAGAAAAAGCCAATGAAAACGCTCAAAGACCATAAAAAGAGGGGGTATTTTGAAACCAGAAACAATGTGGTGAAGTGACTTGCCTACATTGCTGTATCGCCAATATCAGCATGCCTGGTCGTTGTTTAATCAGTTGCGTGGCAATGTCAGGGAATCTTACTAATATGCGAGCTTACTAACACGCCATACGTGACACTTAATGTATTCTTACTGGAAGCGAAGAAGAGGAATCTATCAATGTCAAAAAGCTCCAAGCTTCAGAATGAAGACAAACTGGTTAAGAAGGCACTAGAGATTGGCGGGAAGATGGCGAAGCTACAAGGCTTTGACCTTCCGCAGTCACCACAACCTGTAAGAGTAAAAGCGATTTACCTATTCTTGGTCGATGCCAAGCAAATCACGCCACTGCCAGAAAGCAAGCTCGACGGCGCAAACATCAAACACAGACTGGCAGTATGGATACACAGTGCTTTGCCAGATAACGACCCTCTAAAGTAGCAAACTCAAGAAGTCGCATAGGTCATTAATTAGCATAGACCATTAATTAACGGGGCGAGCCAAATGGTTCGCTTTGTTTGATCTTGGTAAGTGTACCGAGGTCTTCGAATGTTTCGTTATTATTGATTTACAAAACAGAATCAAAAGGACTAAAGATAAACCAAGAGAAGCGCTACAATGCACGCGTTGCGAGAGAGCAACCAAGTAGACTCATTCACAGAAACCTTAAAGTAACCATACATGTCTAAAGATTTCGAATTCACCACAGAATACACACTCGACAAACCATTCTTTGCAGAGTGTTATGATCAAACTAGCCAGCCTGTTAAGTTCCCACACGCATACCTGAAAGGGATCTTGTTTCTTATTTTTGGTGTGGTTTTATTGGAGTTTGAACTGCTACCAAACGGTTATGTGGGCTGGTTCTTTATCGTATTGAGTGTGATTGAAGCGTTCAGCGTGTACTGCAAGCGAACGTGGTGGCTGTGGCGCCAAACCATCAGCTCAAGCCGTGGCAACAAAGTGGTGTTTGAAGTTAACGCGGATGGCGTGCGCTACAAAAGCGGTAAAATTGATCGCAGCCTCGCTTGGAAAGAAATCGACCAACTCGAACAAACCGATTTGGGCTTTATCCTTCATCTTGGTAAACAACGCCAATACATCAGCAAATCTTGCTTAAACGATGAAGTTATTGCGTTTATGGTAGAACAGCACGCGGCATCGAAAGCGAGCTAACAAATCCTTACTGACAAAAGAGGCGAGTCAAGTGGTTCGCCTTTTTTGATCTTAGGATTTGGTGTCCATGGGGGGGGGGGCACTCTAATTCAAACTCGAAAGCTGAACCACTACACTCGGCGTTACAGATGGGTCATTCCGGCGAGCTTAGGAGTCTGCCTAAGCGTACAGTGGGAATCAAACCCGCATCGTCAGCTTTGAAGGAGGCGTAGTACGGTTTTTGTAAGAGAAATTGGTCATTAAACCTATTTAATATCAATTATTACGTGTCCTTGTTTAGTAATGTTTTTTCAGAAAATCCTTTCAAATCGCACCTACTAATAACTTCAAGATCGAGACCATTCTCAACAAATCTATTTTTAAAAAAGTAATGATATTCGTCCGAATTAATCTCACAACTTAAATCAAGAAGGTTATCTGAAATAAATTCATAGGGTTTCACATCAGAAAATCGAGCTTCTAGTAAGTAGTGTTTTTTGCCATCTACAAAAATGTAAATGCCAATGTAGCTAGAGGACTCATGAAGGGCAGGTTCTTTAAACGTCTGATAGTGGTATGTGGATTCGAAATGAAAATAACCCTTTTCTGACGTCATTGTCTCGGTGATATAACGGTTGTTAGAAAAAGCCGTGTGTAGATAAACTACCTCGCTAGTAAACGCTTTCCCGTCTAAGTATAATCTGCCAGTGATCTCTGAGTTAAGTGTGTATTGAAACTTTTTTGATTTGAAGAAATTAAACATATCTGCGTTACAACCTGTTGAGAGGAATAATATTGTGGCACTCATAAGGAAAACCAGTATTTTGACCATTCGCTTGCCAATATCGTACATAGGTCAACTCATCCCCACACGTGAGGCGATACTATGTCCTAATGATCTCAAGTGCTAGCCTAGGGCTGCCCCAGTTTTCAAATTAAGTCATGCTAAATCGTATATCTAGGCGCACTTTAAAAAATAATGTAAATAATATGTCTATTACTTTCATGGTTGGCTTTGCTGCGTAATTCGTTGTCGAAGCCGAGCAGTCTTATTTAGATTGATAGTAAGCCAACACGGCAAGTTTTAGGCATACCAAGCCCATTTTCGCTTTAAAACTCAAATCGAAGTCTTTGGCTTGACGGCTGATACAACTGTAGTGTGGGCAGCGAAGTTCGTCTTCAAACTAAAGCCTCGCTTAAAATGAATTTATGGAATCACATAATTGGATACATGACTTATTGTTGTCTGACGACCACGATATCGAGAGTATTGATGTCTCTTACCTAAGCGAAGGTAAGTATGCTGCTCAATTTGATGTGCGTTGGTGTGGTGATTTTAAGGATGGTTCGTTTACTGACCTCACCGTAGCGCAACGCAGGGTGATGTACGAGCCGGAACAGTTTGCTCACCCAGTGATTGAGAACTACGTCGCGGTGGTAAAGAGCAATAACCTGACTGGTGATTAGGGGAGGTCGGAACAAGTTGCCCTTGATTGATTTCGGTTTAGCACCCTAAACATCTCAGCCTCAAGTCAGTCATCCAATCCAATACTAAAAGACGAACCACACGATTCGCCTTTTTCGATCTTGAAGCTTGGTGATAGTGGATTACTCAAATTTAGACACACAAGCTGAACCACTACACTCGGCGCTTTAGGTGGGTCATTCCAGCGAGCCTAGGCGAGACAAGGAATCTCAGGAAGTGCGCTGGGGGAGTTAGTGTTTAAAATGAACCAAAAAGTGACACGGAAGTATGACGAATACATCTATTCGATGTTGATGCTGTGTTACTGCCTCTCTAGCTCAGTTCTGCCCCGAAGTTGCTTAGACCTTTTACTCATTCGCATCCTGTTAATAAGCTTTTGCCATACTAAAAGTTATCCATTCTTATCATGCGGTTAATCCCCGTGATGTATCACGGGGGTAAATTCCACCTTTCCTTCAGTGTTAACTAGTCTTAAGTTCTTTTTCGATCTGTTTGTAGATGTTTGAGGTAATCTTTAATTTCATCAAAATCGGCTACTACTTCATCGATCGTTGGACAAGGACGTATACCTGCGGCTGTGTCGTGACCAACAAAGTCGATACAGCATTTATCATACGCAAGGTGAATACGCTCTAAATCAACATTAGTAATATCGTCTACTCGATTTAATCTTTGCAGATGCACACCTCTTTCGAACCTATTAACGACTTTATTTAATAGTTTCTCTTCAACCAATCGCTCCCATGCTTCACGCAGAAAACTATAGAAAACCGCAGCAGCTTCTCTAAATTCAGTCTCTGTTCCTGTCTCATCAATCTTTCGAAGTTTTTGGAGCTTAGTAGTTAAAACTCCAATTCGCTTCGATGTAGGAAGCGCATCCCACGGAGGATTGGTTCTTACAAGGCCGGAGTTACTTCTAGATCTTTCTAGGCTGATGCAATTGACCTTATCTTGCTTTAGGCTATCTGAAGCTTCTAGTAGTAGCTTGTAGAATACTATGTCGTGAGTAAACACAATGACTTGGCGTTCTAGTGATTCCTCTACTAATCTTTTTGCGACTTTTGCACTCCATTGATGGCTAAGCGAGTTCACTGGATCATCAAATAGAACAGCAGATCTTCTAGAGTCAGCTTTCATTTCTGATAAAAAGCTCGCAATTGCAATACACCTTTGTTCACCTTCACTAGCAACTTTACCAACAACAGATTCGTTTGAGTTGGCTAGCTCTAATTTAAATTGCTGTTGTCCGGCTTTATTTCTAGTTTTAACTTTGATGTCAAATCTATTAAAACCAAAGGATTTAAGCTCTTTCACAAAAGACTCTTTTAGTGGCTCTATAACACCTTGTGAATAAATCCTAGCTGACAACGTTGATATACTTCTCGTAGCGCACTGACTTGAGATCTCATTTAACTTAGCTACTGTTTTTGACCGTCTTACGTTAGTTATGATGTTTGCTTTGTGTTTGGCGATGTAGGCTCGATCTGTTAATTCGGTCAGTCTTGCTTGTTTCTTAGCCACAAATTCGTTGTTACTGCTTTGCTGTTCAAGTTCTCCGATTTGCGTGAACAGATCTTTATCTATTTCCCGCAATGCTTGGAAATGAGACAAGCTAACTCCGTCTAACGACTCGGGTAGCACGGAACCTGATAAAACAGTCTGCCTGTTTACTAAATTCTGGTTTAATTCCTCAAGCCCAACTTTTAACCCAGGTTTTATTATGTCAAGGTCGTTCAATACACCTTCAAATTGGGCAATATTCAAACTCAAAGACTTAACGGCAACCTTAGCCAGAGTTAGTGCTTTCAGTGCTTCAGCTGTATTTCTTGCAGCCTTATCATTAAGAAAAGCTTCGAGTTCTTGTAATTTGTCGGCTGATGTCTCTTGGATGTCTTGTAAGCAAAACGGACAGGAATCACCTTTTGTTGGAGGGAATTGTTGGCCTTTATTTTCTTTTACCAAGAAGTCTTTTGCTGCTCTCCAAAGGACAGTCCATTGTGTATCACCAATATTATCAAACGGTAGATCACTTAGTGTCTTTTGTCTCAACGCGTCAGATACTCGTTTCTTTTCTTGATAGTCGAGTTCTAAACCTTTTAACACATCGAAATTACTAGAACCGAGTACTTCGATAGGTCTTTTGTAGGACTCAAGTAAAGGGGCAATATAACTACGCTGCTTAATTAAACTCTTTCTGATTTGTTCTGGCGATTTGGCCATGTCACTAACCAGCTCGTCCTGCAATGGTTTTATAGATTCAATTTCTTCCTTAGTTGCGCAGTGCAATTCAATATCAGCTTCATTTGTTAACTCTGAAATTTGATTAAGAAACAATGCAGCTTTACTTTGTGAATTTAACGATGGAATAGCAACAAAACCGTTACCACCCATGACATCTTCACTTATTCTATTTTTTATGCTTTCCACAACCTTTGTAAGCTCTGTGATTAAGTTCAAACCTACTGGTTTATAACCTAAAGCATCTTCATTAGATAAATAGTGGTGTGCTGAAGATGAATCGAATACACGAATAGACTTGGCAGCATTATTGTTTGATGCCCCATTACTCCATGTTAATTCTGTCGGTGTGTCATCAATCTCGAGTGTGAGTAAAGCTTGAGGAGGTTTAGGTGCAGAAGTGAAAACATTACCCGCAATAGGTTTCAATGCTCCCCGAGTCAAACACGCATGTTTTAAAATTGACGTATAGCTCGACTTACCAGCCCCGTTGTCTCCATATACGATAGTTAATCCATCTTTTCTAAAATCTAATTTTTGATCTTCCGCTAACGCAGCAACACCTTCAACTTGAGACAAGCTAATCAGTCGAACCGAATTTTCTTCGGCCATGTAGCCCGATATATCAATCGGTGATAACAACTGCTCATGGTTTGGGTGTTTCGGTTCCAAGCCCTCAACACTCTTCGCAAAATTGAAAATAAAATCGATATGGTTTTGGTTTAGCTCTCCTTCTTCAAGAGCAACCTTTAGTGCTAGATTCCACCATACGGGCTTATCCTTGGACCACTCTACTATTGATTCTACCGCATTCATCATCATTAACCTTAACACGCCAAATAAGAGTCTAGTGTAATAGAATTCAGTTGCATTCAGGTGTAAAAAATTGGTTTATCGTCTAACAACGTGCGAAAATCAACAAGTAATAGAATTATTCATAATATTTATTATCTTCTCGAATCATTTCTTTGATAACTCATAGAGCCCAGATGTAAAAAAGCCGAACTCATGAGTCCGGCTTCTTTTTGATTGATATGATCCAAAAGGAGGACTGGCTAATCCAACAAACAAGGTTTCTCCCTAATCCCAATTGTAGTTGATGAGTAAATTTAGCCACTTGACTAGAGGTTTTGTAATACCCAAGATAATCCGTTAAATGCTAATTTAGTAAAACTACTAACAAGCTTATGTCCATAAACAAGTTTTAAAAGTCTTGCCCTAAACAAAAAAGGCGAACCAATCGGTTCGCCTTTGTCTATTTAGACTCTACAAAAATTAATCTTCGTAGTTATCGATGCTTGGGCACGAGCAGATTAGGTTACGGTCGCCGTATACGTTATCTACGCGGTTTACTGTTGGCCAGTACTTCCAAGATTTGGTTGCTTTAGAAGGGAAGCAGCCAAGTTCACGAGAGTAAGGGCGATCCCATTCATCTTTCGCTAGGTCAACTTGAGTGTGTGGCGCGTTAACAAGCGGGTTGTTATCTAGCGGCCATTCACCGTTCTTAACCTTTGTCATCTCTTCACGGATTGCGATCATCGCATCACAGAAGCGGTCTAGCTCTTCTAGGTCTTCCGATTCCGTTGGCTCAACCATTAGCGTGCCTGCTACAGGGAACGACATAGTTGGAGCGTGGAAACCGTAGTCCATTAGACGCTTCGCGATGTCTTCTTCGCTGATGCCTGTTTCTTCTTTTAGTGGACGAATGTCGATAATACATTCGTGCGCTACACGGCCGTTTGAGCCACGGTAAAGAACAGGGTAGTGAGGGCGTAATTGCTCCATCACGTAGTTCGCGTTCAGAATCGCTACTTTTGTTGCGTCTGTTAGGCCAGCTTCGCCCATCATTGCGATGTAAGCCCAAGAGATAGGCAGGATAGACGCGCTACCCATATCTGCTGCGGATACTGCGAAGTTTTCGCCGTCTGCACCGTTTTCAATGTGACCCGGTAGGAAAGGCGCTAGGTGGGATTTCACACCGATAGGACCCATACCCGGACCGCCGCCACCGTGTGGGATACAGAAGGTTTTGTGTAGGTTTAGGTGAGAAACGTCAGAGCCAATGAAGCCCGGCGTTGTTAGACCAACCTGTGCGTTCATGTTTGCGCCGTCTAGGTAAACCTGACCGCCCGCTGCATGAACCATTTCACACACTTCTTTCACTTGCTCTTCGTATACGCCGTGCGTAGAAGGGTAAGTGATCATGATGCTTGATAGGTTGTCTTTGTGCTTCTCGATTTTCGCTGCTAGGTCAGTGACGTCGATGTTGCCTTCTTCATCACACTTAACTACAACAACTTTCATTGACACCATAGACGCTGTCGCAGGGTTAGTACCGTGCGCAGAGCTTGGGATCAAACATACGTTGCGGTGACCTTCGCCACGGCTTTCGTGGTAGCGTTGAATCGCGATAAGACCTGCGTACTCACCTGATGCACCAGAGTTTGGTTGTAGTGAGAATGCATCGTAGCCTGTGATTTCACATAGCTTCTCTTTAAGATCTTTTGCTAGTGCTGCGTAACCGGCTGCTTGTTCTGCAGGTGCGAACGGGTGGATCGAACCAAACTCAGGCCATGTTACTGGGATCATCTCTGCAGCTGCGTTCAGCTTCATCGTACAGCTGCCCAGTGGGATCATGCCGTGCGTTAGTGAGAAGTCTTTGTTCTCTAGCTGTTTTAGGTAACGCATCATCTGTGTTTCGCTGTGGTGTGTGTTAAACACAGGGTGCGTTAGGTATTCTGTTGTGCGGCGCAGTGCTTCTGGAATCGCCGCAAATTCGTTGCCAGCAATTTCAGTTGATAGTGCTGCGACTTCTTCTTTCACGCCGAATACTGCGAATAGGGCTTCTACGTCTGCCACGGTTGTGGTTTCGTCGAAGCTTACACCTAGCTGAGTACCCAACTTACGTAGGTTGATGTCTGCCGCTAGTGCTTTTGCGTATAGCTCTTCAGTTTGTGCACCAGTATTGATGGTGATGGTGTCGAAGAAGCTGTTGTGAGCAAGCTCGAAGCCGCCTTTAGTTAAACCAGCAGCTAGGATGGCTGTCATGTGGTGCGTACGACGAGCAATCGTGCGTAGACCTTCTGCGCCGTGGTAAACCGCGTAGAAAGACGCCATGTTCGCTAGTAGTGCTTGAGCGGTACAGATGTTTGATGTCGCTTTTTCACGACGGATGTGCTGCTCACGCGTTTGCATTGCCATGCGAAGAGCTTGGTTGCCGTTGGTATCGATAGAAACACCGATAACACGACCTGGCATGGTACGCTTGTGCTTGTCACGTGTTGCCATGAAGGCTGCGTGTGGACCACCGTAACCCATAGGAACGCCGAAACGTTGTGCCGAGCCGATTGCTACGTCTGCACCCATTTCACCCGCAGGTTTTAGTAGGGCAGAAGCCAATAGGTCAGTCGCTACCGTTACCAGCGTTTTGTTCGCTTGTGCTTTTGCGATGATGTCCGTTAGGTCACGAACTTCACCCGTTGTGCCTGGGTATTGAACTAGCGCGCCGAATACGTCTTGCTCTGGTAGTGATTCTAGAGAACCAACGAGTACTTCAAAGCCGATGAATTTCGCACGAGTTTTTACCACTTCGATGGTTTGTGGGTGAACGTCGTCAGCAACGAAGAATACGTTACTCTTGCTCTTACCCGCACGCTTACAAAGTGTCATCGCTTCTGCTGCTGCCGTTGCTTCATCGAGCAATGACGCGTTCGCGATTTCCATACCAGTAAGATCCATCACCATTTGTTGGTAGTTTAGAAGGGCTTCTAGACGACCTTGTGAGATCTCTGGTTGGTAAGGGGTGTAAGCGGTGTACCAGCCCGGGTTTTCCATCACGTTACGTAGAATCACGTTTGGCGTGAAGGTGTTGTAGTAACCCTGACCAATGAATGTACGTTTAACTTGGTTCTGATCGGCGAACTTACGCATTGCTGCCAGCATGTCTGCTTCGCTTTTCGCTTCTGCCAAGCTCATTGGCTGCTCTAGGCGAATTTGCGCTGGTACGGTTTCGTCGATAAGCGCATCAAGGCTTACTGCGTTGATCGCTTCCAACATTTTTTGTTGGTCAGATTTATTTGGTCCATTGTGGCGAGCAACGAACTCATTCTGTGTGCTGAGGCTTTGAAGTAATTCAGTCATTGTCCTTTACCTACTCCTTGGTTCGGGTAACGGATTTACGCTACTGATAATCTAAATTATACGTCCGAACCTAGAAAAAAAGCTGTCCACTAATCGTTATGCTAGGGGACAGCTTTCGTCTCATCCTAATTACTCTTCTTCGATAGAGCTTAGGTATTCTTCCGCATCTTTTAAGTCATCCAACTCAGATGGGTTTGAAAGCTTCACTTTCACAATCCAACCACCTTCGTATGGTTCTTCGTTGATTAGCTCTGGGCTGTCTTCTAGCTCTTCGTTGATTTCAACTACTTCGCCAGTGATTGGTGAGTAGATGTCTGAAGCGGCTTTTACTGACTCAACCAAAGAAAAGCTTTCGCCCGCTTCGACTTCATCTTCCACGTCTGGTAGGTCAACGAAAACTACGTCACCTAGCATCTCTTGAGCGTGCTCTGAAATACCGATAGTTACTGTGCCGTCACCGTTGTCACGTACCCACTCGTGGCTATCTGTAAACTTCAGTGTTTTGTCCATTGCTTAATCTCCAAATAACTTGTCAGGATAGTTTCTGATTTAATAAATCTTTTATTGGTAAAGAGGGTAACGACTGCAAAGCTCTTTCACTTGCTTGCGTACGCGTTTTTCTACTTCTGCGTCACCTTCAGGGTTGTTCACCAAACCGTCCAGTACGTCACCAATCCAATTACCGATGAGTTTGAATTCTTCAGCGCCAAAGCCGCGGCTTGTACCCGCAGGCGTTCCTAAACGGATGCCCGATGTAATCATAGGCTTCTCTGTGTCGAATGGGATGCCATTTTTGTTACACGTGATGCCTGCACGCTCTAGTGCTTCTTCTGCTTTGTTACCTTTCAAACCTTTAGGGCGAAGGTCAACCAGCATTAGGTGTGTGTCAGTACCACCGGTTACGATGTCGCAACCGCGAGTTTGCAATACTTCCGCTAGAACTTTTGCGTTGTTGATCACTGAATCAATATAAGTTTTGAATTCAGGACCAAGCGCCTCACCGAACGCCACTGCTTTAGAAGCAATCACGTGCATCAGTGGGCCGCCTTGCAGACCTGGGAATACCGCTGAGTTGATTTTCTTAATGATGTCTTCGTGATTGGTCAGAATCATACCGCCACGTGGACCACGCAGTGTTTTGTGGGTTGTAGTCGTAACCACGTGTGCGTGAGGAAGCGGGCTAGGGTGCGCGCCTGTTGCGATAAGACCGGCAATGTGTGCCATGTCGACCATAAGAATCGCGTTTACTTCGTCTGCGATTTCACGGAATTTTGCAAAGTCGATAGTACGTGGAATAGCACTACCACCTGCGATGATCATTTTCGGTTGGTGCTCAAGTGCTAGTTGGCGAACGTCTTCGTAGTTGATTTCTAGTGTTTCGCGGTCAACGCCGTATTGAACTGCATTAAACCATTTACCAGAAAGTGCAGGGCGAGCACCGTGTGTTAGGTGGCCACCTGCGTCCAGAGACATACCAAGAATAGTGTCGCCAGGTTGAAGTAGTGCCAGTTTTACTGCGCCGTTTGCTTGTGCGCCTGAGTGTGGTTGAACGTTTGCGTATTCACAATTGAAAAGTTTTTTCGCGCGTTCGATAGCAATGGCTTCCACTGTATCTACGTGCTCACAACCACCATAGTAACGGCGACCTGGGTAACCTTCAGCGTATTTGTTTGTTAGGCATGTGCCTTGAGCTTGCATTACCGCTTTAGACACGATGTTCTCAGAAGCGATAAGTTCGATTTGTTCGTTTTGGCGAGCGAATTCTGCCTGAATTCCAGCAAAGACAGCGTCATCTGTCGCGGAGAGGTTGGTAGAGAAAAAGTTTTCCAAGCTGTGGTTAGGGTAACTCTTGTTCATGGTAGTTGACCTTCCAAATCTGAAAATGAACCCGCAGTAGAAATAGTTGTTTGATTGCGATGGTGGCTCATTTGTCCTCAAAACAGCTGAACTGCATAGCAGAACAGAGTGACTTTCGACCCGAATAAGTGGGTTAAAACTCCGTCGGATTGTGGTTTCTCTTGTCCAATCTCTTACGGAAATGTGCATCTCTACATCTAACAAGTTGGTAACATAGCGCTTGAGGAACGAACAATCAACCAAAAATTTCCTATAGGAAACGAGATTTCTGGTTTTGTTAACAAGAGCACGCTTTAATTAACTCGGTGGACTTTTATCCACTATAGGGTTCATGCACAATGCTAATAGGAAGGAATAAAGGATATTTACAGAGGGATTTATGGCAGAAAGTATTTACGATGAATACCCGTCAATGACGTTGGCGAAAGAGCAACAAGACCAAAATATTGAACCGCTTAAGCTCGGTCAGCGCATTAAAGATATCCGCTCTAAACTTGGTATCACTTTGGAAGAGGCAAGCCAACGTACTGGACTTGCGCGTTCTACGCTAAGTAAGATCGAGAATGAACAGATTTCTCCTACGTTCCAAGCGATGCAAAAGCTAGCTCACGGATTGCAGATCGATATGCCGCAACTATTTGAACCACCAAGGAAAAAGGTGGCAACAGGGCGTCGCGATGTGACCAAAAAGAAAGAGGGCAAACCGCACCCAACCCAAACTTACGAGCACGAGCTGCTGGCGACTCAACTTTCCAATAAGAAAATGATGCCTTTTAAGAGCCAAATCCGTGCTCGCAGTTTTGACGAATACAAAGACTGGGTTCGCCATGATGGGGAAGAGTTTTTACTCATCTTATCAGGTGAGGTTATGTTTTATTCTGAGTTCTATGAGCCCGTTGTATTAAGCGAAGGCGACAGTGTGTATTACGATGCGAACATGGGCCATATGTTGACCAGTGTGAGTGAGGAAGACGCGCACATTTTGTGGGTGACTGCCAAATAGTGATAAATAGTTGTAAATTTCCTATAGTGAAAGCAAACGATTGCTATCTGTTTTGAATGCGTTATGATGGCGCTCTGTTGATGATATCTCACTCAACAGAGCGCCTTTTTTGGGCGTTTTGTTGTGATTAAAATGTTAAAAGTCACACTTTTGAAAGTCGAGCGATGTCTTGTTCGTGCAAAATTGAATCAAGCGTGTTTATTATTGGAAACACATTGAATGCCGACAGCATTCTCGGGTCTATCTAAATGGAGACGAAAATGACTCAAGAACTTCTGAAAACACCACTGCATGCACTTCATGTTGAAGTAGGCGCAAAGATGGTCCCGTTCGCGGGTTACGACATGCCAGTTCAATACCCACTAGGCGTTAAGAAAGAACACTTACACACACGTGATGCAGCAGGTCTGTTCGATGTTTCTCACATGGGTCAACTTCGTTTGATTGGCGATGGTGCGGCAGCTTTCCTAGAGACGTTAGTTCCTGTTGATATCGTAGATCTAGGCGCAGGCAAGCAACGTTATGCGTTCTTCACTAATGAGCAGGGCGGCATCATGGATGACTTGATGGTCGCGAACCTTGGTGACCATCTGTTTGTGGTTGTGAACGCAGCATGTAAAGAGCAAGACATTGCACACCTTCAAGCGCATCTTCCTTCCGGTGTTGAGCTGGAAATCATCGATGATCGTGCACTGCTTGCGATTCAAGGTCCTAAAGCAGCAGAAGTACTAGCGCGTTTTGCTCCTGAAGTAGCAGAGATGCTGTTTATGGATGTTCGTAAAGTTGAACTACTAGGCGTTGAGTGCATTATTTCTCGTAGTGGGTACACTGGCGAAGACGGTTACGAAATCTCGGTACCGGCTGACAAAGCAGAAGAGCTTGCTCGTAAGCTAACTGGCGAAGAGGAAGTAGAGTGGATTGGCCTTGGTGCTCGTGATTCACTTCGTCTTGAATGTGGTCTGTGTCTATACGGTCATGACTTAGATACAACGACGACTCCTGTTGAAGCAAGCCTATTATGGGGCATCCAAAAAGTACGTCGCGCAGATGGTGAGCGTGCGGGCGGTTTCCCTGGTGCAGACATCATTCTTAAGCAGATCGAAACAAAAGACGTTGCTCGTAAGCGTATTGGCTTGGTTGGTCAAACAAAAGCGCCTGTGCGTGAAGGTGCAGAACTGTACGATGCAGATGGCAACAAGATTGGTGTAGTAACCAGTGGTACAGCAGGTCCAAATGCTGGTAAGCCAGTTTCTATGGGTTACGTGCGCGCCGATCTTGCGGCTATCGGTACAGAGCTATTTGCAGAAGTACGCGGCAAGATGCTACCAATGACGGTAGAAAAAATGCCTTTCGTACCACAACGCTACTACCGTGGTTAGTTAAAGCTCGTCATCCAGCGAGCTAAAGCGAGACTAGGAATCTACCTCCCACGCGCTGTATAGCTACAGTGTCGCGTTTAGGAATAAGCAACTATTAAGTAGGTTCCATTTTGTTTCCTCTTTGAAACGAAAAGCACAAACAAAAATGCCGAGCACATTGCTCGGCATTTTTACGTTATTCTGAAGGTGTTGATTACGCGCTTAATTCTTCAATCGGGCAACACATATCGATAACCACTTCACTCAATTTGTCTGGGTGAATCATGTCTTCTTTATTCACACTAAATTGGCTTGCCATGATGGTGTTGAACAATTCCCAGTGTCTTATCAGCATCTTGTCGCGGTTGTTTGCGTCTTCTGGCCATGTCTCTTGCATCATTGGAGCTAGGCTAATCGCGCCATGAGCAAATACCAGCATTTGCCATTTTGATTCCCACTGATCGATTTGGTATTCAGGGTACTCAACATTGTAGTCAGCAAAGAGGTCGGTAAAAATCGCTGCAAATTCGTCTTTCGATCTTAAGAAGTATTGCAGTAGCGCATCATCGCCTTGGCGAATCGCGTCAGCAATCATCTGCACTGGGTGAGGGTTAACCAGCGCAAACGCAAGCATTCTTACCATGAATAGGTAAATCTTCTGATTAGACGGGGTGTTTGCTGGCATTTCGTTAACCAGCTGCGCCATGTAACCCTGCATGAACTCGTCCATGGCATCACTTACGGCTTGCCAGATTTTCTCTTTGCTTCCGAAGTGGTGGCGAATCAAACTATGGGAGACACCAGCCTTTTCACTGATGTTTCGAAGCGAAACTCGTTCATAACCTAACTCACAGAACATATCTGCCGCGACTCTAAGAATCAGGCACTTAGTTTGCTCAGCGGCTTCAGCACTCCTACGGCCTTGCTTTCTCTCTGTCATAGTTCGAATTTTCCCGAATATTATTCAACGCGCCTATTTTTACCAGAAACCGGACGATTTGACTAATTATTTTATTATCCACGTGGAAAATATGTTGATCATTTTTTCATTATTCTTATACTGCACGACTGTGTAGTAAATGAAAAGTCGATGGAGAAAGCCAGTGCGAAAACAATACCTAAAGCGCACATTTGTCGGAGCAGCGGTGGCATTGAGCCTCGCTACGATGCTGACAGGGTGTAACAAAGCCGTATCAGAACCGTCCGAGCCATTAATCAAACCTGTAAAATTACTTGCTGTTAATGATCTGACTGTTGCCGATTCCGATGCATTCCTTGCGCGAATAGATGCAACGTACAGAGCCCAACTTTCATTTCAGGTTGGTGGCGAAATTGAGAAGTTGATCGTCAGAATGGGCGAGGAAGTGAAGCAGGGCGATGTCCTTGCAACGCTAGACCCAAAAGATCTGCAATTGGCGCTTGATGCGTCGCAAGCGCAATATTCGTTAGCGAAAACCCAACGGGAACGCTCGAAAAGCTTGTACAACAAGAAGCTGATCAGTACTGATAGCTATGACCAGCAAGAAACCCAGTACAAAGCCGCACTGGCAAACCTTGAGCAAGCAAAAACAGACTTAAGCTACACAGAGATTCATGCACCGTTTGATGGTGTTGTTTCTTACACCTACGTGAAGCCGTACCAAGTTGTCGCGGCGAAACAAGAAATTCTAAACCTTATCGACAATACCACGTTGGATGTGTCGTTCACTTTGCCCGTCACGTATGCAGAAGCGGTGTCACTGAACACATTAAAAGACGCGCAAATGTGGGTAACGATGGACAGCGAACCAAACAATCGCATTCAAGGCACATTCAAAGAGATTTCGACTCAGCCAAACGCAGACACTAACAGTTATGAAGCAATTGTGACCATTACTCGTCCGTCTGATCGTAACTTGCTGACGGGGATGACAGGTCAAGTTCATATCGCTAAGCAAAATGTTTCGGATGCTGTGATGCTGCCAAGCGCGGCGTGGGTAAGCAAAAGCGAAACTCAAGGCGAAGTTTGGGTGATGGACAGTGAAACACAACAGGTGAATAAAGTGACCTTGTCACTAAATGAAAACGGTGGTGTGGAGTCGGGTCTAGACAAGAACGATTATGTTGTCATCGCGGGTGTTGAGCGCCTAGTTGAAGGTCAAGTGGTGAAAGCTTGGGTTCGTGAGGAAGGTATTTAATGAAACGTTCACTATTTACAGTTTCTGCTATTGCGCTTGCAGTGCTGACTGGTTGTAACAGCAACGAAGAAGCCGTTGCTGAACAGCCGTTGTATGTGTCGACGGTCTCTGTCGATGTTCCAGTAAAGAGCCAGTTCCGTACCTTTAAGGGACAAGTGGTGCCTGCTGAACAAACTCCGATTGCGTTTCGTCGTGCCGGTGAGGTGCAACATGTGTTGGTGAAAGCTGGTGACACAGTCAAAGAAGGTCAGATGATCGCTAAGCTTGATGACAGTAAAGAGAAGCAAGCAGTCAATGACGCCGAGGCGCAATACACGCTTGCTATTCGCCAGCTTAAACGTGGGGAAGAGTTGCACAGCCGCCAAATGATTTCGAAAGCGGAGCTAGACGAACTGACGGCAAACAAGGAGCTGGCAGAAGCGAACTTCTATAACGCGACAAACCAGTTGAATTACACTCGTTTGTTTGCCCCGTTTGCAGGCAAAGTTTCTGACGTATTTAAAGAGCGTTTCGAGCGTGTTGCAATTGGTGAGCCGGTTCTAAACCTTTATCAAAGTGACAAAGTGTACGTTCGTATTGAGCTGTCAGATAACGTATTAGCAATGGTGAATCCAAACACTCAAAGCATGAGTTACCGACCACAAGCAACGTTCTCAGGTGATGAAAAGCGGTATCAGTTGAACTACTTGGAGCACACCAGTGAGCCAAATGCGCAAACACAAACTTACCAAATGTACCTGACGATGCCTCAGCCTGAGCAAGAGGTTTTGCCGGGCACAAGCGTAAGCGTGTCGGTTGATATGGTAGCGGCAGGCATTACGTCTATTGATGGCTACAACATCCCAATGACAGCGCTGCAAGCGGGCAGCCATGACGGTGAGTTTTTCGTTTGGAAACTAAATGGTGACGCGGTCACAAAAGTTGCCGTGACCATCAATCAAGTTAATGGTGAAGGTGCGATTGTGTCCTCGGGTGTTGCTCAAGGCGATGTATTAGTGAATTCCAGCTTACGCAAACTTCGTGAAGGTAAGCATGTGGACGTGGTGGAGAAAGTACAATAATGAGCATTGCTGAATACTCAATTAAGAACAAAGTCATCAGCTGGCTGTTTATCGTTATTCTTGCGATCGGCGGTGTAACGTCGTTCTTAGAACTTGGTCGATTAGAAGACCCAGCATTTACCATTAAGGATGCGATGGTGATTGCGACTTATCCGGGCGCGACCTCTAAAGAAGTGGAAGAAGAACTAACTTATCCGCTTGAAAAAGAGATCCGTAAGTTGCCTTATATCGATAAGATCACGTCAACGTCTTCGAGTGGTATGTCACAGATTATGGTGAGCATGAAGATGGACTACGGTCCTGATGAACTACCGCAGATCTGGGATGAAATGCGTCGTAAGATCAACGATTTGCAACCAACTTTGCCGCAAGGTGTTCAATCTCTGCAAATCATTGATGACTTTGGCGACGTGTACGGCGTGATGTTAATGCTCACAGGTGATGACTACGATTACATCGAACTAAAGCGTTACGCGGACCAACTTACGCGTGAGCTCGAACTTATCGACGGTGTGGGCAAAGTGGACATTGCTGGTGATCAGCAAGAGATGCTTTTCGTTGAAATCTCTCTTGATCGTTTAGCTGCGCTTAACCTCGACATGAACGTGATCTCTGGTTTGCTGAACCAACAGAACAATGTGGTTTCTGCTGGTGAAGTGATGGTGAACGGCGAGAGTCTAATTATTCGTCCTAGCGGCACGCTAAACACCGTAGAAGCCTTGGAAAACCTGATTATTCACGGTCGTGATACAGGTAATCTGATCCGCCTAAAAGATGTTGCAACCATCAGCCGTGGTATTCAAGAAAAACCGGGCAATGTTCTATTGTTCAACGGTAAGAAAGCGATCAACATTGGTATCTCGTTTGCGTCAGGTGTGAACGTGGTAGAAGTGGGGCAACGTATTGAAGCGGAACTGGCAAGCCTTGAAACGATCAAGCCTGCTGGTATCGATATGAACTATTTCTACAACCAGTCACAAGAAGTGGATGACTCGGTAAAAGCGTTTGTTATTAGCTTGGCAGAAGCGGTTGCGATCGTAATTATCGTACTGTTGTTCACCATGGGTTTGCGTAGTGGTTTGATCATTGGTTTGGTTCTGCTGTTGACGGTATTCGGTACCTTCATATTAATGAACTACAACAATATCGAGCTGCACCGTATCTCGCTGGGGGCACTTATCATTGCCCTCGGTATGCTAGTGGACAATGCCATTGTTGTTGTCGAAGGGATATTGGTTGGTCTTAAGAAGGGTCGTACTAAAGTTCAAGCGGCAACGGATATTGTAAAACAAACCCAGTGGCCATTACTTGGTGCTACCGTTATTGCGATCACTGCTTTCGCACCTATCGGTTTATCTCAAGACGCGACGGGTGAGTTTATGGGCTCGTTGTTCTGGGTATTGTGTTTCTCGCTGTTTTTAAGCTGGATTACTGCAATTACGCTAACGCCTTTCCTAGCGGATCTTCTATTGAAAGAAGAAGACAAAGGCGCGGATGCTGAAGACGAAGACCCATACAAAGGCTGGTTATTCGTTGCATTTGGTGCGTCTTTGAAGCTTGCTCTTCGTTTCCGTTGGTTGACCGTTGCAGGCATGGTGGCGTTGCTTGTGGGTGCAGTGGTTGCGTTTGGTAGTGTTAAGCAACAGTTCTTCCCACCTTCAAATACACCGATGTTCTACGTTGATATGTGGATGCCAGAAGGCACAGATATTCGTGAAACCATCAAGAAAGCAGAAGAAGTCGAAAGCTACATTCGTACGCAAGATGACATTGATTTTGTTTCTGCGTCGATTGGTCAAGGTTTGCAGCGTTTCGCTCTGACTTACCAGCCGGAGAAGAGTTACGAAGCTTACGCACAGTTCCAAGTTCGTACTACGGACCGTGACAACATGTTCAAGCTTCTACACAAGCTGGACGACAATCTCGCGAAGACGTTTGATAAGCCGACGTTCCAGTTCAAGCTGATGGAGTTTGGTCCGTCGCCAGCTTCTAAGATTGAGGCACGTATTACTGGCCCAGATCCACAAGTGCTGCGTGAGCTAGCAGTACAAGTAGAAGACATTCTGCACACTGACCCAGGCGCTCGCAACATTCGTCACGATTGGCGTGAGCGTACTAAAGAGCTTGTACCGGTATTTAACGAATCAAAAGCGCGTCGCTTAGGTATTTCGAAGCAAGATCTTTCAAGTACGCTACAAATGGCGTTTGGCGGTAGCACACTAGGCTTCTTGCGCGATGGTACGCATATTCTGCCTATCATGACGCGTCTACCAGAAGCGGAACGTGTTGACTTTGAATCGCTGCAAAACGTGAACATTTGGAGTCCATCGTTACAGACGTACATCCCAGTTGATCAAGTGATTGACGGTGTGAAATTGGATTGGGATGAGCCGTTGATTCAACGTCGTGACCGTAAACGTACTCTAACGGTACTGGCTGACCACGACGTATTGAGTGACGATACCGCGGCAAGCTTGTTTGCTCGTGTACAACCAAAAGTGATGGCGCTACACATTCCAGAGGGGTACGAAATTACTTGGGGTGGTGAATACGAGTCATCAAAAGATGCGCAAGAAGGGCTGTTTGGCTCATTGCCAATGGGTTACCTATTAATGTTCATCATTACAATGCTTCTGTTTAACTCATTAAAGAAACCACTGGTTATTTGGTTCACGGTGCCGTTGTCTATCATCGGTGTGGCGTTTGGTCTTCTGACGACAAACATGCCATTCAGCTTTACTGCTTTCCTTGGTCTGCTGAGCTTAAGCGGTATGATTCTGAAAAACGGTATCGTACTTCTAGACCAGATTAACCTTGAGCTAGAATCGGGCAAGGATCCTTACTTAGCCATTGTTGATAGTGCGATTAGCCGTGTTCGTCCAGTAAGTATGGCAGCACTGACAACGATTCTGGGTATGATTCCACTCGTGTTTGATGCTTTCTTCGGTTCAATGGCGATTACGATTATGGCAGGCCTTGGTTTTGCTACAGTGCTAACATTGATTGTCGTTCCAGTCATGTTTGCAATTCTGTTTAAGATCAAACCAACCACTGCATAAGGGACCAACCTGACTTCTGTCAGATTCCTGCCTAGCCCTGGGGATTTTCCTCAGGGCTTTTTTGATCTTGGCGTTAGGGATGAGAAACGAGATTTGAGAAGAAAAAGAGTAGATAAAGGCGAAAAAGACAAAGCGGGTGGTTTGGTGAACACTTAACGGATTTTTATGATTTTCTTGCAAGCGATTGATAAATGATGCGTATACTAACAAAACATCATGATTAAAAGAGCGAACGCAAATGATAAATCGTGGATTACACGGACTCTTCCTTCTAGGTTCATTAACGCTTATTGGCTGTTCTTCTACAGACAGTGTTTCTACAAATACCACAGCTCCTGAAGCACCTGTGGAAATCAAAAGTGTCGATGCGGCAACTATCGCAACTTGGATCGACCAAAGCATTTTGAACCCTGAAGGGCTTTCTTTAGAAAACGATAAAATTCGTTACCTAACAGGCTCAGCGGATTTAAATAGCGATGGAGTAGCGGAGCACTTTGTATTGCTTCAAGATCGCTATTTCTGCGGCAGTGGCGGTTGTAGCGCGTATATGTTTGACAACAACGGCAAGGTTCTTAACCGCATGTCAGTTACGAGAACGCCAGTTGTTTTGGCTGACAGTTACAGCAATGGTTGGCAAGACTTTATTGTGTGGAGCAACGGCGCATATCGTCAAATGAGCTTCAATGGTAACACTTACCCAAGTAACCCGTCGTTAGAGCCAAAAATTGACCGTGATACTAAGGTACAGACTGCGCTTGCTTATGTGATGGCAACTGAACTGTACCAGCAAGATGGTTATGACATTATGCCGGCAGAAGACCAAGAAATTTGGACGCCAGCCAATGTTTATCATTTAACGTTTAAGCATTACGGCGACCCACACAGTGTCTACCAAGCGACGGTAGACATGAACACGGGGGATGTCGATATTGAAGCGGTACCGATGCAGAAGTAGGTCGTACAAAAGTACATGATGAAAAAATAAGTATCGGTTAAACAGACCCGAACAAGAAAAGGGCGACAGCTATTAAAATTAGTGTCGCCCTTTGTGGTTTCTATGTGTTTGCTTTTTCTTTGATTATTAGAACTTGTACGTTGCGCCCGCATAGAAAGAGCCGATCTGGATGTCGGTATCTTTGCTCGAACGGGTTGAATCGACGTTGAAGTGGTCCATCTCATACGCCGCACGGAAAGTGATGTTACTAAGCTGATGTGGTGTATATTCAAGACCAGCGCCGACGCGAAGTAATAACTCGTCTTCGTCAGGTCCTAACCCTTCCGGGATATCAACCGAGATATATCCCAAGCCTAATGTCGCAAATGGTCGCAAACCGTTGTCGAAGGTATAACCAATATTTGCCGCGACGGAGACACTGTTTACATCCAAATCTAACGGGGTGTGCTTAAGCTTAATAGCACCATAATCTGTGTATTGTGCTTCAACACCAACGATACGATTGAACTGATACCCTCCGATAAGTTTAAAGGTTGTACCGTCACCATCGAGCTGTGTGAATGGGTCATCATCGCTATAGGTAGTATTACCGATACCACCTCCCAAATAAAAACCGGACACGTCTTTTGAGTCATTTGCTTGGGCTTGAATACTGCCTAGTGCTAGAAGAAGGATGACTGCTTTTCTCATTGTTATTTACCTCTGTATTACTGTCTGTCTCGTTGTGTTTAAAACAGTGTTCATTATCCGAGTGAGGCGATGAAAAACTAAACTAAAAGTAAACAAAAACCAAATAATTTCAATCGATTTAGACAGTTACGAAATTGTGTGTTTTTTGTGTAATCAGTGGCTGTTCATCGCAATTTATTAATGATGCAATGCAGAGCTGCTGGGTGATTCAGTGCGATGGTGTGAATTGTGAACACTGAGAGATTTCTGATTTGATTTTGCAAACCTAACCTATAATTCAAGGAGTTGAGAAAATAGTGAGACTGTATGCATAGAATCTATTTCGCCAATTTAATCCTCGATCCGACGACAAGGAAATTGTCCAATTCACGAGGCAGTGATGTACCGTTAAGGCCGCTCCCTTATCAAGTGTTGAACCTGTTGATTGAAAAGCAGGGTGTTCATGTCACTCGAGAGGAGTTATTTGAAACGTGTTGGGATGGTTCGGTAGTCACGGATCAAGCACTAACTAATGTCATCTCGGGCTTGAGAAAGAAGCTAGGGCAGTTGGATGCAAAAGGCGTAAAGATAAAAACCGTTAGCAAAATTGGTTATTTACTAGAAATTGATGACGACGCTAAACCCACTAAACAAAAAGTACAAATCCCGGATTTAGAAACATTGGAACCAGAGTCCGCCAAAACGGTTAGAACTTCTGTTCAAAGACCAACTGAATCGCGAGATAAGGCATTGAACTTGGCACCAATGCTGAGCTTGCTACTTGTTTTAGCACTTGGTTCAGTATTGTATTTTCGTCCTTTCGCGCCACATCCTGATTTCCTCAATAATTCTGAATATGAGGACTTTTCCGTCTCTGAAACGGACTTTTATTTTTACGACCTCAAACATGATGAGCTTAATCTTTCGGCTTTGGCAACCAGTCTGAATGAGGATTCATTTCCTGTCTGTCCGGCAATTGTTTATTTACGCGTTTCCGAATCAGCTTATCAAGAAGGTGCGTACATTTTGCGTGCCTTTGCGTTTGCTAAAAATAGCAATAAGAACGTCAACTACATTAACTTCTCACTTGAGATTGAGTCGTTAAAAGAGACCATCTTGGAGAGCATGAGGAGGGCGGACGCAATATGCAAATAAACAAACTCGCCGTGCTTAATATCGGATTGACACTCGCTTTAGTTGGCGTTGCCGTACATCAAAAGTACTTTCAGTCGGATGAGATTACTGGGTCCCGCTGGGCTTGTGCGACCTATGAAGAGGGCTTTATCACGAAAGGCTATCGACGATACGAGCACATCAAAGATCGCTCTGTAGTGGTGTTTAGCTCCGATAGGGACATGTATATCTTTCAAAAAGGTTCACTTCTGACTAAGACGGGTGAAAGTAAAGAATACGAAATGATTTTCAATGGTAAGTATAAGGTCGATGGACATGAGTTATCAGTGGATTATCAAAAGGTAAGCTGGAATCACCAACCGACAGAAAGTGAAGTGTTTATCCGCGACATGAACTCGTATGTTGGAACGAAAACGGACTTTATTTATAAAGTTGAAAATGACCGTTTGTTCTTTTTCAATCAAAGCGAAGCAGAGGAAAGTAACTTTGTTTGTTACCGCATTTAGTCATCCATTCGTTTTTTCATATTTAGTTATCTGACCACGCTTCTGTTCGTCTCTCTACAATAAAAAACACCTCCCAATGCCGAAGCAGAGGGAGGTGTCGAATGCCAAATCGAGGGAGGCATTGTTAATCGTTAATCAATCGTTGCCTAGGTGAGCACAAGCTGACCGTTGACGATTAAGCAGCAGCTTGTTGTTTCGCTTCTGCTTTGTTCTTTAGGAACGCGTAAGTGAAACCCGTTACTGCTGTACCTGCTGCAATTGCTACCAAGTACATCAACACCGGAGAAATTGCGTTAGGGATTAGCAGTACGAACAGACCACCGTGTGGTGCCATTAGTTTTGCACCGAACAGCATAGATAGTGCACCCGTTAGTGCGCCACCTGCCATACATGATGGGATTACACGCATTGGATCTTTCGCAGCGAATGGGATTGCACCTTCAGAGATAAAGCACAAACCAAGAACGAATGATGCTTTACCTGCTTCACGCTCGCTTTGTTCAAATTTGTTTTTCGCAATAAATGTCGCTAGACCCATACCAAGTGCTGGGACCATGCCTGCCGCCATGATTGCAGCCATAGGAGCGTAAGTTTGAGAAGCCAATAGACCTACACCGAATGCGTAAGCTGCTTTGTTTACTGGACCACCCAAGTCGAAACACATCATTGCGCCAAGGATAATACCTAGTAGTACAGCACTGTCAGAACCCATGTTGTTTAGGAAGTCTGTCAGACCGTTCATGATGCCTGATACCGGACCACCTACGATGTAAATCATAACTAGACCAGTGAACAAGGTTGCCACAAATGGGATGATCAGAATTGGTTTAAGTGCTTCCATCGATTGTGGAAGTTTCACTTTATCTGCAAGGAACTTCGCGGCATAACCAGCAATGAAACCCGCAGCGATACCACCAAGGAAACCAGCGCCGGTAGAGCTTGCAAGCATACCGCCGACAAGACCCGGAGCCAGACCTGGGCGGTCAGCAATTGAGAATGCGATGTAACCTGCAAGTACAGGAATCATCAGAGCAAAAGCGGAGCCGCCACCAATGTTCATCAGAGCAGCCGCTAATGTGCCTTCTTCTTTAAACGCTTCAATACCAAATACGAAGGATAGGGCGATGATCAAACCACCAGCAACAACCACAGGGAGCATGTGCGATACACCTGTCATTAGGTGTTTGTATGCGCCTTTCTTCTCTTCAGTCGCTGATGACGCGCTTGACGAGCCAGAATGTTGGTATACGGTTGCTTGTTCAAACGCTTTGTCCATCTCTTCTGCGGTTTTCTTCAGAGCTGGACCTGTTTTAGTGCGGTACATCTTCTTGCCGTTGAAGCGGTCTAGTGGCACTTCGATGTCGGCAGCGATGATTACCAAATCTGCGTCTGCGATTTCTTGGTCAGTGAGTTGGTTTTTCGCGCCTACTGAACCACGAGTCTCCACTTTGATTTGGTGACCGCGGCGTTTGCCTTCTTCTTCCAGTGCTTCCGCCGCCATGAAGGTATGCGCTACGCCTGTTGGACATGCCGTAATTGCAACGATTTTCTTCGTCGCTGATGCATTTTCAACTGGTGCCGCAACAGTTGTTGCTTGCGCTAAGGTTGCTGCGCTTTCTACTGCAGTTTGTAGGAAAGCAGATGCATCTTTAGCTACGTCGCTGATATCTGATAAGTAGACTTTTTTACCTACGAAACGAGAAGTATCAACTGGAGTGTTAGCCGCAATTACGATCGCTTCTGCTTGTTCAATGTCAGCGTCTGTTAGTCGAGTTGGTTCAATCACGCTTGATTGGCATTCAATCTTCGCATTCCAACCTAACTTAGCGGCTGCTTGTTCTAGTAGACCTGCCGCAATGATGCTGTTCGCAACACCACTTGGACAAGCTGTAATGATGGCAATATTCATACTGATAACCTTCTGTTCCTTAGTTTTTGTCTAAGTTAGTATTAGGGTAAAGCTCGGTTACTTGTGTTTGGAGCTTGATGTTCTCCAGTTCTTCCTGACTGGTTAAGCCTACGCCAACTTGGCTAACTGCAAGAGCAGAAAGCGCGGTAGCGAAGCGGAGTAAATCGTTTTTCGGCATCATTTGCATGTGACCCCAGCACAAGCCCGCAACAAGCGTATCGCCTGCACCAACTGTGCTTACAACATTCATTCTTGGTGGTTGTGCGCGTAGCCATTCACCTTGGTTAAGCCACATCACACCGTCAGCGCCCATTGACACAACAATGTTCTCAATGCCTTTATCGCTAAGTGTTTGCGCCGCGGTTTGGCATTGCTCTGGTGTGGCTAGATGTTCGCCAACAAAATCACTGAGTTCTTCATCGTTTGGCTTGATCAACCAAGGATGCGCTTCGATACCTGCACGTAATGCGGCTTTACTGCTATCAAAAAGCACTTTCTTACCTTGTTGGTGCAGCGCTTCAATCCACGTTGCACATTGCTCTGCGCTTACGCCGCCAGGTAGGCTGCCGGCAAGAACAAAGTAATCGTGTGTTTCTGCAAGGCGGAATAGGGTTTGTTCAAAGCGAGCGATTTCTTCTGGCGTGACTTGCACACCAGGGAAGTTGATATCGCTGACTTGACCATCTGCCTCAACCAGTTTTACGTTGATGCGCGTTGCGCCTTCGACTTCAACAAACTCGTTGTGAACCTTGATGTCGTCGAAAAGCTGATGGAACAGTTCAGGATTGTCTTTGCCTAGAAAGCCAGTCACTGTCACGTCCGCACCTAAGTCACTCAGAACTTTGGCGACATTTACGCCTTTACCAGCAGCATGCAGATTGCTTTTATCTACTAGACTGACCGATCCCACTTTTAGTGAATCCAGTGAACCCGTTAGGTCAAGGGCAGGGTTAAGCGTAATGGTCACGACTTTGTTTGTTGCTTTTGTCGATGAAATTGTTGCTGTCATGAATCCGTCCCTTAACCTTCACCAAGACCAGAAGCGATTGCTTTACCGATGGATTCGAGAGCTTGTGCTGCGTCTGGACCTTCAGCAGAGAATTGAAGCTGGTGACCGTGTTTTACACCAAGCGCAATAACTTTCATTAGGCTCTTTGCGTTTACTGGTTTAGCATCGCCATCTAAATTAGCAACACGGATGGTTGATTCGAATTTCTTCGCTTCCGCGACCAGCATTGCGCCCGGACGAGCGTGCAAACCGTGCGCGTTCTTAATCTTGAACACTGCAGTGTTGCCATCTTCAGATGCTTCGCTTGCTACTTCTTCGCCTTTGAATAACGCTAGAACTTGTTCTGCAGAAGCATCAAGTAACTTGTTGTGTTCGTTGTTAAACACAAGCTTTGAAATTGTGCTTAGGATCGATTGGTGCGCGTTATTGCAAGCAGCAAACGCAACTAGAGCACGAACTTTCTCGCCTTCAAACTCACAGTCATTCGCTGTTGATACAAAAGAAACACCAGTGCGAGTTACTTGCTTATCGCTACCGACTAGCCACAGACCTTGACCAAGGTGCGTCGGTGTTTTCGTCACAAGATCCGCAACGAATTCTGCACCAGCACAACCTGTATTCTTAAGCAGACCACCCGCAACCGCGCTCATTTGAACCATGTCGCTTGCAGGGAAGAGAAGTTGAATTAGAGAGGCATCGAAATCTGCTTCTAGCTGAACGTCACCATGAAGTAGGGCAATGATGTCATCTTCGCTTTTCGCATTGCGTAAGCGCTCTTCAACACCGTCTGCGCCCAATACTTTTGTTAGCTGCTTTAGGATGCCCAAGTGCTCGTCTGATTTTGCCGCGATACCAATAGCGACGAAAACCTTATTGCCGTCACCCCATTCAACACCTTCTGGGAAGTGGTGAACCGCAACACCCGTGGTTTTAACCATTGAGCGTGTGTCTGTGGTGCCGTGAGGAATTGCGATGCCGTTACCCAAGAATGTTGAGTTTTGGTTTTCACGGTTTAGCATGCCCTCTACATAGCCTTGTTCTACCAGACCTTTGTCTGTCAGGCTTTGAGCGATGTTTTTAATCGCTTCAAACTTATCTGTAGCGGATTGAGATAGGGTAATGTCGTTCTTACTTAGCTTAAGCATGGTGCTTCTCCAGCCTTAAGGTATCTATTTCTAATTCATCTTGGCTACGCGGCTCGTTCTTCGATGCGTAACCTTGTTTATCTATTCTTTGCTGAACCGCTGTTCCTGTTAACCAGTATTGTTTGCTACGAAACTGCTTAACCTTAACAATAAACTGAATCGATTCAGCAATTGATCAAATTTTTTAAAACACTCAGCGAAACTGTTTTTAAAATCAAAACTTAATCATCCAGTGATTGATTGCCTATAAAGCCTAGCAAAGCAAACCTCACTTGCTGTTTTTTGGTGATTCCCGTCAATTTTTAAGTTTTGCTGAATCCTTTCAGCTTTTATACTGAATCGGTTCAGCATATAATTCAACTTATCGAAGGATCGTTGATGTATTAATATGATCCTGCGCACAGAATAGGGCTTAGAATATGACACTGGATGAAATAGCGAAATTAGCTGGGGTTTCAAAGACGACAGCAAGCTATGTGATTAACGGGAAAGCGCAGAAATACCGCATCAGCGAAAAGACTCAAAAGAAAGTCATGGCGGTGGTAGAGCAGCATAATTACAAACCGGATCACGCGGCTTCTTCTTTACGTGCGGGAAACTCGCGTTCGTTCGGTTTGATCATTCCAGACTTAGAGAACACCAGTTACGCACGTTTAGCAAAACTGATTGAGCAAAACTCTCGTAAAGCAGGTTACCAAATCCTGATTGGTTGCTCGGATGATAATCCGCAAACGGAAGAGAAAGTGGCTGAGGCATTGGTTAGCCGTCGTATTGACGCATTGTTTGTCGCAAGTAGCATGCCGGCTGCCAGTGAGTATTACTTAAAGCTGCAAAACTCGGGCACGCCAGTTATTGCACTTGACCGTCCAATGGATGATGAGCATTTTTGCTGTGTGATCAGTGAAGATTTTGACGCGGCATTTGAGTTGACTGAGTCGGTTTTGTCCTCTGAAATCAAATCGATTGGGCTTATTGGCGCTTTAGCAGAACTTCAAGTTTCTAAAGAGCGTGAATTGGGTTTTCGTTCTGCTTGTCAACAAGAAAACAAAGATGTGCTGGTAGGATATGGTCAGCATTTCTCGCGAGAAGAAGGCAAGAAAGTGCTAGAAAGTTGGATAGCGAATGACGAATTACCTGATGCGTTAGTGACTATGTCATACACCTTACTCGAAGGGGTGTTAGACGTTATGCTAGAAAAGCCGGAACTGATGGCGAAAGTGCGCCTAGCAACCTTTGGTGATAACCGTCTATTGGACTTTTTGCCAATCAAAATCAATTCTTTACCGCAGCAGTTTGAACTCATTGCCGACAGTGCGATGGAGTTGGCGCTTAATGCGTCTGCAAAACGCTACAAGGCTGGGGTTGAGTTGATTCCACGTAAGATTGTGAAACGCCACATCGACGCTAAAGCTTAATTTCTACCGTCAGCGCCACAAACGCGTGGTCGCTGGCGTTTTTATCTCGCTCAAAAGACGGGTTAATTAAGTGAGCATCCAGCACTTCATATCTCGTCACTTCCGCTATCGATATGCCTGCATGAGCATCGAATTCCTGCGATAGCAAGATGTAGTCCAACACATTTCCTTTTGCGAAGTGGTAATGCGTTGCTGGGCGTGGCTCCAGAGTTGGCGCTACTTGCAATTCCCACCCATCATTTAGTTGCAAATCAGTGACGCTGTCACCGTAATGTTCAATCAAAACCTTATTAACGCTTGTGGATGTGATGGCTTGGTTCATGTCTCCCATTAACACGGTGGGCATTGAGTTGCGTGCATACTGCTTTTGCATTGCGTCGCGTAGCGTGGCTGCTTCCCAACCGCGTTGTTGTGTTGATAGCCAACGCGCAATTGGTTTGCTTGCATCTGCAGGTGTCTCTGAATCAGCCGGTCTTTGTGATTTTAAATGCGTAACATAAATTGCAATATGCCCAATGATAGGGTGAACGATGATTGCTCGAATTGGTTTTCGGCTGAAAGGGGGCGCAGAGAAATCACCGAAGGCGTTGAGCGTTTCTTTATCGAAAGTGACGGCTTCATAACTTTCAATTGGGAAGCGGGACGCGATTGCCACTACAGGACGAGAGTAGATGTAGTCACCCTCAATATGCGGCGTATCGACACTGGCAAAGTACTGGTATCCCATTGTAGTAAAGAAGGCTTTGGTTTCTTCAATGCTGAACACTTCTTGTAAGCCGATGATATCCGGGGCGAGTTGCTCGAGCTGTGATTTTGTCCAAGTGAGTTTGTCCTGCCAGTCGTCGAGGGAGTAAATGTTCTCGAAGTCATAATACGCGCCAGGTGGAGCAACAAAGTTGAACAGATTGGCGGTGGCAAAGGTAATGCAGTTCTTATTAGACAAAATATTGCTCGTTCAAGGAGTTATTGGGTGAGTATATACCCAATTGGACAAGTTGAGTGAAGATCACGTTTCTATTTGTACGCATTCCGTTTAAACTCCGTTCATCAAGAAAAATGAGTAACGAACATGACCCAAGATTACGAACACGAAGAGTATTTAGAAGGCGAAGAGATTGAGATCGAAGCGATCGGTATCGACGTCGACGCGCACCCAATTGAACTGTACAAGCTTTTCAAAATCGCAAACTTGGTGAGTGGCGGTGGTGAAGCAAAACACATCATCGAAGAAGGTTATGTTGCGGTAAATGGTGAGCTAGAAACGCGCAAACGTCGCAAGATGTACGACGGCGATTTCTTCGAGTTCAACCAAGAATACTATGTTGTTGTGTGCGATGCGCCAGTAACTGAGCCAGAAACTGCGGAGCAAAAAGCAGAGAAGAAGGCGAAGAAGGACGCGCAAAACGCGCGTAAAGAAAAATCTCGTTCGAATAAGAATGAGAGAAAAGCTAAAGGTCCTCAATCGACGGGTCGTAAAGCGGCGCACAAAGAGCGTAAGGCACAGAAAGAAGCATTGTCTCAATCTGCCAAGAAAGGTAAGAAAGAAGACAAGCCTCAAGTGAGTCGCGATCCAAAGAGTGGGCGTAACTCTATCGACTTCTTCTAAGTGATTTACCTATAACACGGATAATTTCACAAGCGCCGCTTCGGTTATTGACCAAGGCGGCGCTTTTGTATTTTGCGGTTGTGGATTTGACTGATAAGAATTTGGGGCTGATTGGTTAGTGTAAAACTTCGCTGTTTTGCGCGTGTTTGGTCCAGTGGTTAATCGAGTTTGGCTTAGCTAGGTAAAAGCCTTGGTAGTAATCAAGATTAAGCGCTTGCATAGCGGAGAGCTGCATGTTTTCCTCAACCCCTTCAATAACAACTTTCGCATTCATCTCTTCAGCCAGTTCAACTGCATTGGCAATCGCAAGCGTATCGCCAGAGCAGTAATCAAGAAGGTAAGAACGGTCTATCTTGATAATGTCGGGACAAAGTTGCTTAACGCGTGACATATCGGAATGGTGGGAACCAAAGTCATCAATGGCGAAAAGAAAGCCATTAGCTCGCATTAGTTGTACCGCTTGGATCAGTAATTCAGTATCACCACACGACTCTTCAACCACCTCAAAGACCACATCAGAAGGTTCCATACCTAGCTCATGCAACCGCTTATACAGCAAACCGTTATCTTTAAAACCCATGTCTTTGGTCAGTGTTAATAAGGTTTGCGGCATGACGTTTAGAAATAGTTTTATCGGCGAACCTGCGAAATGACGTGCAAAGTTTCGGATATGAATTGCCCGAGATAGAAACTCCATACAAAGTCGGAAGTAGGTATCTATGCTGGCATCGGCAAAGAAAAGATCTGGACGAATGTTGGCTCCGTCTGCGCCTCGAATGCGCAATAGGGCTTCCATCCCGATCATGTTTTGGTGTTTATCGAAGATTGGTTGATAAACACTATGGAAAGTATATTGATTGAGCACGACGTAATATTCGCCAAGGCTGTCCTGCCTTATGTATTGCTCGTAATCGGACTGCTTCTTTAACTCCATGAAAAACGCCAAAAAAATAGCATGAGAGCGAATGTAACAGGATGGAATTCGGATTTGAAGCGCTAGGCTGTCTTAATTTTGAAGCCCTTTGAGTTAATTTGAAATAGATTCCGATTTTTTCTCGATGTATCTAAAAAACATTGATAGACCGAAACAAATCAGAAAGTAAACCAAGCCCACAATTAGCCAAATTTCAAAAATGTAACCGGAAGAGTTTGCCATCTCGGTACCAACGAAGGTCATTTCTTGAATCGAAATCAGTGAGACAATAGATGTGTCTTTGACTAAGGAGATAGTTTGGCCTGCCAATGCTGGCGTAATAGCTTTGAGCACTTGTGGGGCAATGATAAAGCGATATTTGACCCAACGAGATAAACCGAGAGAATCTGCGGCTTCCCACTGTCCTTTATCGACACTTTGTAAACCAGCACGAACCACCTCAGCAATGTAAGCGGAAGAGAGCAAGCCTACGCAGAGAACTCCTGACGCTAGGTTCTCCCACAAATTCGCTGGACCAAAGAAGAAGCTTTGTAGTGCATTGGGTTCGCCGCGATAGTTGCGAAGTAGATCTTCTAACCCAAGTAACGGGATTAACTGGTTTGAAATAAAAAAGTAGAAAATAAAGACGAATACCAATGGTGGAATATTTCTCACCAACTGAATAAACGCGTTGGCAGGTGTGCGAAACCAAGCCGATTCCGAGAAGCGGGCTAAGCCAAGTAGGGTGCCTAATATAAGTGCGAAGCTAATGCCCCATAAACTCAGGCGTAACGTTGAAATCAAGCCTTGAAAAAAATATGGCAGCCCACCATCAGCACGCGGAGTAAACAACAAATCAATGGCTTCTTTCCAATGCCAGATGTAGTTCACCCCTATGGTGGAGCGGTGGTAAAGCCAACCCCCAACTAACGCGCAGATGGCAAGCAACACCCAATCAAGTAGGTTAAAACGGTTTAAGAAAAAGCCTGACTTTGTTTTGGTTGGTGCAACACGAGTGGTGGTTTGTCCGCTCAAGGTTTGACTCCGATAGTAAAGCGAGGACCGACCCTTCATTCGAGTCGGTCTGTGTATTTGATGTATTAGTTTTTACGTTTATTGACCGTGTGCCACTTGGTCTTGCCAATCCAGTGTTGAGAACCAGTATTCGTAGCGCTCATCTAACCAACCGTCTTGGGTACGTGCTTCAATCCATTTGTTGAAGAAGGCTTTTTTGTCTTCTTCACCTAAGCGAACGGCAAAGGCTTCGTTACCTTTGGATAGACGCTCAGTAAATGGAATGAACAACTTATCCGCGTGTTTGATCGCTTCATGCTCAGGTTTAGGGCTCGATGCAATCACCGCATGTGCATTGCCGTTTAGAACTTCTTGGAATGCTTGTGCGTCATCATCAAATTGAAGGATTTTTGCTTTCGGGAATGTTTCACGCGCTACTTGAACGGTAAAAGCACCACGACGAGCTGCAATTTTCACTCGGCGAGAATCAAAGTCAGAAAACTCGCTAAAGCCAGCTGCCAGTTCTTTGTTCGCTGCAACTTGAACACCTGAGTGTGAGTAAGGTTCAGTGAACAGTACGCTCTTAGAACGTTCTGGAGTAATCGACATACCGCCAATGATAACGTCAAATTTCTTGGCTAGTAGAGCAGGGATGATACCGTCCCATGCTGTTGGTACGAACTCAACCTTCAGACCTGAATCTGCGGCTAGGCGTTTAGCGACATCAATTTCAAAGCCAATCAGTTCGCCTTGTTTATTTCGCATTGCCCAAGGTACGAATGTCGACATACCAACGCGAAGTGTGCCTCGTTCCTTGATTTGATCTACGTTTGGTGTTGCTGCTTGCTCATTGGCTAACGAAGGTAGAGCAATCGCAAGCCCCAATAATGCAGTAATGGTCGCTTTGAATAACTTCATGTTATCTCCTTATAATTTGCGCCAACTGGCTCCTAGTTTGTGTTCTAGCCAAGCGGATAAGCCAGAAAGTGATAATGTGAGAGCAAGGTAGATTGCTGCCACAGTAAACCAAATTTCAAATGGCATCGCCGTTTCCGATACGATGTTTCTTGCCTCGGTCGTTAAGTCGAATATTGCCATAACACTCACAATCGAAGAGTTTTTAATCAATGACACGACTTCGTTCGTCAATGGCGGCAGGGTGCGCTGGAGCACCTGCGGTAGGATCACGTCTTTGTATGCAAAGAAAGGCGATAAACCTAAGGTCTTCGCTGCTTCAAATTGACCTTTTGGAATGCTGTTCAAGCCTGCTCGGAAGATCTCTGCCGTATATGCACCTTGGAAAAGCGACAACGCCAACACCGCAGTGCTAAATCGATCTAAACCAATGACTGGTCCAAACACAAAGTAGAGCAGGTAAATTTGTACCAACAGCGGCGTATTACGAATCAGTTCCACATAAGCTGTGCCAATCGCGTTGCCTACTTTGGAATTGCTCAAACGCAATAAAGCGGTGATTAAACCAATGACCAAAGTGAAGAATAGACTAATGGCAGAGGTTTTTAAGGTAACGATGAGACCATCGACCAATTCTGCTGGCCACCATTCACCATCTTCGTAGAAGGCAATGTAGTCGGGCACGCGCTCCCATTGCCATTGGTAGCCCATGGCTTGAGCTCCTGAATCGAGCACCCAAATAATCGCAATCAAAAGAATCGCAATTTGTAATATGGCTTGTAAGACCGGTTTAAGGATTCGAACAACCATAGGCTAGTAGCTCAGGATTTGATTTAAGAATGCTTGCGTACGTGGGTGTTGTGGTGTTTCAAATAGTGCAACGGGGGAGTTCATCTCGATGATTTCACCTTCGTCCATAAACACAACACGATTCGCTACTTTCTTTGCAAAGCCCATTTCATGCGTCACACAAATCATGGTCATGCCGCTCTGGGCAAGTTCTACCATGACATCTAACACTTCGTTGATCATCTCTGGATCAAGTGCTGACGTTGGTTCGTCAAATAAGAGAAGGTCCGGCTCCATACAAAGCGAACGGGCAATGGCAACACGTTGCTGCTGACCGCCTGATAGTTGAATCGGATATTTGTTTGCTTGCTCTTCAATGTTGACGCGCTTGAGGTAGTGCATCGCTCGCTCTTCTGCTTCTTGCTTCGACAGTTTTAATGTACGAATTGGCGCGAGAGTAAGGTTTTCTAAAACGGTCAGATGCGGGAATAGATGGAAGTGTTGAAACACCATGCCGACTTTACCCGGCTTATGGGTTTTGGCGTTAGCTGGTTGCTCAAAGACGTTGAGTTCACCTTCTTGGATAGATTCTAAGTGATTGATACAACGAATAAGAGTGGATTTACCTGAACCGGAAGGACCACAAACAACAACGATTTCACCGGTATGTACTGAAAAATTAATATCTTTAAGTGCGTGGTATTCTCCATACCACTTGTTTACGCCGCTGAATTCAACAACGATATTTTTTTCTTTCAAGGCTGCCAACTTTTAGAATAAATTTCTTTCTACAATAACAAGTTATTAACCGTATTGCACCTGTTTATAAGGGTTAAACTGTCCAACTGGTGAGCAAATAACTCATTACAAAACTACCTGATAATGTAGTCAATTTTAAAGAAAACGGATCACTATCGCGAAGACAGACATGGTGATCAGAAACTGAGCTGAATAGTAGGTTGTCATGACGACTTGACGTGAAAATATCGAAGTGCTGCCAAAGCGCTCAAAGGCAAGCACAACGCCAGACATAGTGAAGATGAAACTGCCAAGCACCGCGAAAGCTGACGATTGTGTTTTACCACTTGCGTAATACTCCATCGCCATCCATAGCATCGTCATCAAAACAAAGATGTAGCTAGCAACGGACCATTTTTCTTTACCCAAGTCGGGCTTAAAGAATGAGTAAGCGCAAAGTCCAGCGCCGAATACAGCAAATGGGAGCCAAGGGGTGAAGTGCCAGGCTGCCATATTAATGAAGCCCAAGGCGTAACTGATCTGTGCGAGACAAAACAGTTTGATCCCAAAAACAAACTTATCTTTTGGGTGCATCATGATTAAATCACCGATCAGAGACAACGAAAGTCCGGAGATTACCCACTTTGTGTAGGGAAGGTGACTGGCTGGAGACATGAGTAACATGCCAATCATAGCGATGAGTGGCAGTGGTTTGGTCAGAAAGAACAGCCACTTTGGACCAGTCTTAATGCTGATGATATGTATGAGCGCACAAGCAATGACAATCAGCCACATACGATTAACTCTTGAATAGACGACATTACGCTCAATGTTTGATGAGCAAGCTAAAAAGGACACTTCGAATAGTAAGCACTTGGTTTGTTTTTAGTCATTGGCTTACATAAACACATCGAACTATCGCCTATTTGTTATTTTTCTAGCAGAAAAGTTCAATATTTATTGCATTGTCAGTGTTCGGCTAAATTAACATAAAAAAACGGTATTGTGTCTACGAGGACACAATACCGTTAAAAAAGGCAGTATTTTGATAGATTGAGTCGTTAAGCGACTGCTAGGTCAAGAATCTGGCGGCTGCTTTCAAGATCGATTGCTTGGTTTTCACCAAGAACAGTCATGCCATGTTTGCTCAGTTGTGCGATCACTGAGTCAATTGCTGCTTCGCGGTCATCACCGTAACCTTCTAATTGTGTTGCTACACCTAGTTGGTGGTAGAAAGCTTCGATCGCTTGGATCGTGCGCTCTGCCAAATCATCACCATCAGACAAACCAAATACGTTGCGACCCATTTGCTCAAGCTTAGGACGCTTAAACTGCATTTGGTTGCGAAGTAGGGATGGTTGAATGATTGCAAGTGAACGAGCGTGGTCAACATGCCACAATGCTGTAAGTTCGTGACCGATCATATGCGTTGCCCAGTCTTGTGGAACACCACTACCAATTAGACCGTTGAGTGCTTGGTTTGCTGTCCACATCAGGTTTGCGCGCCATTGGTCGTTGTCACGTTCTTCAAACTGTTCGCCCAGAACTTTTAGGTTTTTCAGTAGTGCTTCTGCATAGCCGTCTTGAACCATTGCACCAGTAGGCAGTGTTAGGTACTGCTCACAAACGTGTACCCATGCATCTACAACACCGTTGATCAACTGACGCTCTGGGAGTGTTTTCATTACATCAGGATCAAGGACCGCAAATTTAGGCTGCACGGCAGGAGCAAGAAACGCCAATTTATCTTGAGTTTCCTTTTTGGTGATAACTGCGCCCATGTTTGATTCTGAGCCAGTAGCTGGAAGTGTCAAAATCGCGGCTAGTGGTGTCGCTTCAGTCACTTGATGTTTGCCAACCATGATGTCCCAGCCATCACCGTCGTATTTTGCCGATGCTGCGACGTACTTAGAACCATCAATAACCGAACCACCACCTACGGCAAGGATAAAATCAACGTTTTGTTCTTTTACGATTGCAACGGCTTTATCTAGCGTTTCTTTGGTTGGGTTTGGCTCTACACCTGAGAACTCAAGCCACTCGCGGCCTTCTAGAGCTTGCGCGACTTGGTCGTAAACACCGTTCTTCTTAATTGAACCGCCACCATAAATGACAAGTACTTTTTGACCGGTAGGGATCGCGTTTGTAATTGCGGCGATTTGACCTTGTCCGAAGAAGATTTGAGTTGGGTTGACGTATGAAAAGTTCATTATTAGACCTCTTGCTTCCATTGTGAGGAGAGTGAATACATGCATATTAGTACGCGTTGATGCGCCTTAGTAGGTCGATTTCTGTAATTTTTTTGCCTATTTCTACAAATGTGCGTTCGTTGTGCTGGAACTATAATCAGAACTCCAAGTATAGTGCGTGGAAAGTTATTGGAGTGACACAATGAAGACACTTGCTCAGATCATGCAACAGTACGCCACTAAATTTGATTTGGACAAATTAGAAGGCATTAAAGAAACCGCTATTGACGGCGTGTGGTTTTATCGCAGTAGCAAAGGCAACAACCGCCAACCTTTTGTTTATCAATCTGGAATCATTGTTCTCGGGCAGGGACACAAGAACATCCATATCGGTCAGACGCCAGTTCGCTATGGACCAGATGACTATTTGGTGGTTGGAGTTCCTATGCCTTTAGAATGTGAAGCCATTGCCGTCGATAATGAGCCGTTGCTCGGGATTTCAATTGATATCTCGCCTGCGATGCTGCAAAAGCTGGTAAAGAAACTGGAATCGCAACGCTTTAGTAATGTATGTGAAGACGAGACCCGTTGTGGTTTGAAGTCAGTTCGAATGAATGAGCAGATGCTGGATGCGTGTAAACGTTTGATGACGGCTTTGTGCGATGATCTTGAAGTTGCAATGCTTGGCGACATGTTACTGGAAGAGATTGTCTATCGAACATTAGTGAGTGAGTCAGGGCATGTTTTGTTCGAATTAGCACATCAAGAAGGGTCATACGCTCGCGTGGCGAAAGCGCTTAACCGCGTTCATCAAGAGTACCATGAACAACTAAATGTTCAGACGCTAGCTGAAGAAGCGAACATGAGTGTTTCAGCGTTTCATCAAGCCTTTCGAAGCGTAACGCTTGAATCACCTCTGCAATACATCAAAAAGGTTCGCTTAAATAAAGCACGCGAATTAATTCAGTTAGAAGGAAGACGGGTAAACGATGCAGCACGTTTAGTTGGTTACACTAGCCCATCACAGTTCAGTCGAGAGTACAAGCGCCACTTTAACGAAACTCCAAGATCAACAAAGGCTTAGTGATCTTTATTTCAAAATTACGACTTTTTTCGTCTTTTTTAATAAATTGCGATCGACATATTTATTTGAGTAATAAAATTAGTTATTGGTGCAAAATAAGATGTCTTTTGTTGCAACGTTTTAGTGGATTCTTGAGAGGTGTTGCTGAAAATTTATAAATATATAGTGTGAAACTCTGTAGTTGTACTTAAGTTATTTTACGTCGAAACAAAAGTAATAGTGCGCGGTAGTTAAGCGTATTTTGTATTGTATTAACAATAACTTAAGGAAGAGCAATATGCACCTTAGAAACGGGAAAGCAGTGAAGAGTGTATTTACACTCAGTACGTTAACTGCATCTTGTCTAATGGCTTTCAACACCTATGCGGCGGTTGATTGTGCCCCTCTAGAAGTTTGGGACTCGTCAAAGGTTTACAATGGCGGTGACCAAGTTCAACACGAAAACAACGCTTACAAAGCGCGTTATTGGACCCAAAACAACAACCCTGCGCAATCAGGTCAGTGGGGTGAATGGGAAAACCTAGGCGCATGTGGTGATACGGGACCTATCGATCCACCTGTGAATGAAGTACCGACGGTTACGTTAACATCACCTTCTGCGTCGGCTTCGATCACCGCCGGTGACGTGGTTAACTTAGCTGCGGATGCCTTAGATACTGACGGCACAATCAGTAAAGTTGAGTTCTTTGTTGATGGTGCGCTGGTTGGCACTGCAACAGCAGCGCCTTTCACGGCTTCATGGACGGCAACTGAAGGTGCTCACGAGTTCTCTACCAAAGCGTATGATGACAAAAATGCAGTGAGTGCGGTTAGTGCTGTCACTCTTAATGTAAATGCAGGTCAGCCAGGCAACGAAGCCCCAACCGTTGATGTTGCTCTATCTGCAACTTCTATCGAACTTGGTGGCTCAGTCACGGTAACTGCGAATGCTGCTGATGCAGATGGCACAGTCGCTAAAGTTGAATTCTTCGCTGCGGGTGCGTTGATCGGCACCGCAACAGCAGCACCTTATGCCGTTGACTTTATGCCTGCACAAGCGGGTAGTGTATCTGTTTACGCGAAAGCAACGGACGATGCTGGCGCAACAACAGATTCTTCACTTGTTTCATTGACCGTCAATGGCGGCGCAGTGACGTCGAACTGTCGTCCTGACGGTCTGTACCAAACAGCGGGTCTAGATGTTCCTTACTGTACTATTTACGACGAAGAAGGTCGTGAAAAAATGGGTGCCGACCACCCACGTCGTGTCATCGGTTACTTTACTAGCTGGCGTAGTGGTGATGACCCACAAGCCGCATATCTAGTTAAAGACATCCCTTGGGATCAACTAACTCACATCAACTACGCGTTCGTAAGCATCGGCTCTGACGGTAAAGTTAATGTTGGGGATGTGAATGATCCAACTAACCCTGCGACGGGCAAAACGTGGCCGGGTGTTGAAGTAGATCCAGCGCTAGGCTTTAAAGGTCATTTTGGTGCATTAGCGACTTACAAACAGAAACACGATGTTAAGACTTTGATTTCTATTGGTGGTTGGGCTGAAACGGGTGGTCACTTCGGTGCAGACGGTAACCGTGTTGCTGACGGTGGCTTCTACACGATGACGACTAACGCAGACGGTTCAATCAACCATGCGGGTATCGAGAAGTTTGCGACATCTGCTGTTGAAATGATGCGTACATACAAGTTCGACGGTCTAGACATTGACTACGAGTACCCAACTTCTATGGCAGGTGCGGGTAATCCTTACGATAAAGACTTCATGGAACCACGTCGTCCATACTTGTGGGCGTCTTACCAAGAACTTATGAAAGTGCTTCGTGAAAAGTTGGATGCAGCATCAGCACAAGATGGTCATCACTACATGCTAACGATTGCAGCGCCTTCTTCAGGTTACTTGCTACGTGGTATGGAAACCTTCGACGTTACTAAGTACCTAGATTACGTAAACATCATGTCTTACGACTTACACGGTGCTTGGAACGACCACGTTGGTCATAACGCGGCACTGTTCGATACAGGTAAAGACTCTGAGCTAGCACAGTGGAATGTATATGGCACTGCGGCTTACGGTGGTATCGGCTACTTGAACACGGATTGGGCATACCATTACTTCCGCGGTTCAATGCCGGCTGGTCGTATTAACATTGGTGTTCCTTACTATACTCGTGGTTGGCAAGGTGTGACAGGTGGTGAAAACGGCCTTTGGGGTCGTGCAGCATTACCAAACCAGTCTGAATGTGCGCCTGGTACAGGTGAAGGTGAGAAGAACAACTGTGGTCACGGTGCTCTAGGTATCGATAACATGTGGCACGATACTGACCCTAAAGGCAACGAAATGGGCGCAGGTTCTAACCCAATGTGGCACGCGAAGAACCTAGAGAAAGGCATTTGGGGTTCCTATGCTCAAGCGTATGGTCTAGATCCAGTTAACGACCCTTCAGACCAATTGGTTGGTACCTACACGCGTAACTATGATGATGTTGCGGTAGCTCCATGGCTATGGAACGCAGAGAAGAGCGTATTCCTTTCAACAGAAGATAAAGCGTCTGTTGAAGTGAAAGCGGACTACGTTATCGATAAAGAGATCGGCGGTATCATGTTCTGGGAGCTTGCGGGTGACTACAACTGTTACGTACTAGATGCGAACGGCAACCGTACAACGATAGATGCAACTGAACAAGCGTGTGCTGCAGGTAATGGTGAGTACCACATGGGTAACACGATGACCAAGGCGATTTACGATAAGTTTAAGTCTGCAACGCCTTACGGAAACAAGATCGCGACAGGTCCGATTCCAACAGAAGCAGTAGACATCGCTGTTAGCGTTGGTGGCTTTAAAGTTGGTGACCAAAACTACCCAATCAATCCTAAGATCACGTTTACGAACAACACTGGTCAAGCGATTCCTGGTGGTACAGAATTCCAGTTTGACATTCCTGTATCAGCACCGGATAACGCGAAAGATCAATCTGGTGGTGGTCTAAGTGTGATTGCTTCTGGTCACACTCGTGCAAACAACATCGGTGGTCTAGATGGTGTTATGCATCGCGTATCTTTCTCTCTACCTGCATGGAAAGACTTACCAGCAGGCGGTACTTACGAGCTCGATATGGTTTACTACCTACCAATCTCTGGTCCTGCTAATTACACCGTAATTTCTGGCGGTAAAGAGTTTGCGTTTAAGTTTGAGCAACCAGATCTACCAATTGGTGACTTAAACTCTGGCACCGGTGGTGGTGGCGGTACTGAGCCTGGTACTTGTGACACTGCAGGGTTAGTTACTTACCCAGATCTGCCACAAACTGATTGGCAAGGTAACCCAAGCCACGCTAACCAAGGTGACAAAGTGATTCACAATGGTGTGGTATACCAAGCAAACTGGTGGACTGCATCAGAGCCGGGTAGTGATGGTAGCTGGTCAACAGTATGTAATATCTAATCCAAATTGAGTGGATGATAAAAGCGCGCGATTTACATCGCGCGCTTTTTTATTTGGTGAGTTTGGTTTTTCTCTATTGATGATTACATGAGAGCAAAAAAGCTAGAACTGGTAACCTTCCGGAATAACTACGATGCCTTTTTCAGAAACATGGAATCGCTTTGCGTCTTCAATTTTGTTTATTCCAATTTGAGTATGAGGGGGAATTCGAACGTGCTTGTCGATAATACAACTCACCAACTGACAGCCTTCTCCAACTTCGACATCATCAAAAATAATGCTATCTACGACAGTTGCACTATCATGAATGCGCACATTTGATGCGATCACTGAGTGCTGAACAGACCCTCCCGAATTGATAACGCCATTGGCGATGATTGAGTTTATAAAAATACCTTCATTACCTGTGGCTGATGAAACGGTTCTTGCTGGTGGAAATTGCGCTTCATAAGTGCGAATCGCCCAGTTAGGCTGATACAAATTCATTGGTGGTACGGGTTCTAAAAGGTCCATATTGGCTTCATAGAAAGAGTCAATCGTACCTACATCGCGCCAGTAGCAATCTTTGTCTACACGACCTTTACTGCCACAGAATTTATAAGCGTAAACGGATTGAGTATCGATGAGCTTTGGGATGATGTCTTTGCCAAAGTCATGGTTGGAATCGTCGAGTTTCGCATCTTGTTCAAGAGCGTCTTGTAGTACGTCCATATCAAAAATATAGATACCCATAGAAGCCAAGCTTTGAGTTGGATCATCTGGCAGAGTAGGTGGGTTTTCTGGTTTTTCGACGAAAGATTCGACCAAACCATTCTCTTTGATGCCCATGACCCCAAAGGCGGTTGCATCTTCAACAGGAACATCCATACAAGCGACCGTTAACTTCGCACCGTTTTCTTTATGCTCTTCGAGCATCGCTGCGTAATCCATGCGGTAGATATGGTCACCAGAAAGAACGACGACGTACTTTGCATCGTTTCGCGAAAGTAGCCACATATTGTGGTAGATCGCATCGGCTGTACCTTCGTACCATGCACCACCTTTGCGCATTTGAGGTGGAACTGCCGTTATGTACTCACCAAGTTCGGGATTAAAGATGGACCAACCATCTCGCAAGTGTTTCTGTAGTGAATGTGATTTGTATTGAGTGAGAACCAATATCTTGCGTAAACCAGAATGAAGACAGTTAGTTAGCGTGAAATCAATGATACGATACTTACCGCCAAAAGGAACCGCTGGCTTGGCTCTATCATCGGTGAGAGGGCTTAACCTTGACCCCATACCACCGGCTAAAATTACCGCGAGTGCATCTTGCATAATCTTCCCTTTCCCTTATCTTACGTGCCTCGAAAGCGCTCTAAAGCCTGAGGAGTTAGCCAACTGCTGATTGCTATTCGATGTGCACAGTGAGTGTCCTTTGGTTTTTAGAAATCGTTTTGTTATATACCCTAGTACAAGATTCGAGCCATAGAATTTTATCAATGAAATCAATATATTTTGATAAATGAAGCGTTAACTTTGCACTACATTAGGGAGTGGGGAAATATGTCGTGCACTAAATTGGTGAGGTCGGAGTGGCCAAAGGTTGTCTATAACCCGATTTACAATGTAAAGCGGCGTTAAAACAATGAGGTAATGTGGGACGAGCAGAAATTAAAACAGGAGCTCAAAGGCTCCTGTCCATTGTAGAAAACAGCAGTGAGGTTATGACAGACCGATGATGTTACCTTGATCATCAAGGTCTAAGTTCATAAATGCAGGTTTGTCTGGTAGCCCTGGCATGGTCATGACGTTTCCTGAAAGTGCGTATACAAAGCCTGCTCCGGCACACAAGCGAAGTTCGCGAATCGGAACGTTAAAGCCACTAGGTGCGCCTTTAATTGCTGAATCTGTACTGAGCGACAACGGCGTTTTAGCAATGCACACAGCTAAGCCGTCAAAGCCAAGCGTTTCAAAGTGCTTGAGCTGCTGTTTTGCTAGATCACTCATCTCGATATTTGATGCACCATAACCAGCTTCACAGACCGCCATCAGCTTTTCTTTCAATGATTGCTCTTTCGTGTAAAGAGGGGTGAACTCCGATGGATTCTCGCATGCTTCAACAACATGCTTAGCAAGCTCAACGGCACCGTCACCGCCTTTTGCAAATGCGGTGCTGATGGCAACTTTTACTTCAGGATTAAAGCGTTCTATTAAAGACTCTAATTCAGACAGCTCTTCTACAGAATCTTGCGGAAATTGGTTGATCGCAACGACAGCAGGAATACCGTATTTATGAACATTATTGATGTGCCATTTCAGGTTTTCAAACCCTGCTTCTAATGCCGCTTGATCGGGGTTGAAAATCGAATCCGGAATAGCCATGCCCGGACGCAAATCGTAGTGACCGGAGTTTGCTTTTAGGCCGCGTAATGTCGCAACAATCACAACACAATCAGGAGCTCGACCAGCCGCCGCCGCTTTTATATTACAAGCTTTTTCGAACCCCATGTCTGAACCAAAACCTGCCTCAGTGACAACGTAACTTGATAGTTTAAGAGCAATTTCGTCTGCAATGATAGAGGAATTACCGTGAGCGATATTAGCAAATGGACCTGCATGAATAAGGGTTGGCACACCTTCTAGAGTCTGCATTAATGTTGGAGCTATTGTCTCTTTGAGTGTGACAGCCATTGCACCTGCGACTTGCAAGTCTTCTGTGGTAACCGGTTGTCCCTCGATATCGTATGCCACGACAATACGCCCAATACGCTGACGTAAGTCTTTAAGATCTTTTGCTAGGGCAAGGATAGCCATAAGCTCAGAGGCTGCGGAGATATCAAAACCTTCACTACGTTCAAAACCGTTAATGATCTTGCCTTCTTCATTCAGACCAATCTTCACCATGCGTAGTGCACGATCGTTGTGGTCCATTACACGTTTCCACGTGATTCGGTCAACATCGATTTTAAGTGCTTTTAGTCCAGTTCGTGCCTCGAACGCCGCGTAGCCTTCTCGTTGCTCGTGATAGAGACGAGCGTCAAGCGCGGCGGACGCAAGGTTATGCGCTGCGGTAACCGCGTGGATATCACCAGTGAGGTGCAGGTTTAACTCCTCCATTGGTGCAACTTGAGAGTAACCGCCGCCAGCAGCCCCACCTTTAACGCCAAATACTGGACCCATTGACGGTTGACGAATACATGCCATGACCGATTGATTGATTTTAGATAGCCCCTGAGATAAGCCGATTGTTGTAACGGTCTTACCTTCACCCAAAGGAGTAGGGGTAATCGCAGTGACCAACACTAACTTCCCGCCTTGATTTGTATTGAGGCGCTCAAGACATTGGGGATGAACTTTAGCTTTGTGTTTTCCGTGTGTATCAAATTCGTGCGGCAAAAGACCTGCATTTGCTGCGACAGTAGCGATAGAAGACAACGGTGTGTTTCGGCAAATTTCAATATCAGACTGCATGGATACTCCAAAAAAATGGCTAACACGTGGCGTTCAACATCAAGCAATCGAAAGACTGTATTGCTGTTGCGCAAACGTTTGCGCGAGAATAATACTGGTAAAATAAGAGGTGTAAAGCAGTTCGTGCGCCTTAGCGTGCTACATAATAACAAAAAACACTAAATACTGCGCTAGATCAAAACAAAAAGGTCACCAAACGGTGACCTTCGCATATTTTTCGCTCTAAGTGCTTGGTTCTTAGCGATCCCAGTAGGTTTCTTCTAGGCTATCTTCACGCTCTGGTAGAGCACGGGATAGGCGAGGAGAGTGTTGGGTTAGCACTTCGTAACTTACACGGTTAGCATACTTACAAATTTGAGATAGCGAAGAGTAAGTCAGACAACGTACTTCGTGTTTTTCTGAGTTAGGAACTTCTTTCTGGTGGAAAGAGTTGGCAGCCATGTCGTGCAGAAGAGCAGATAGCGCGGCATCACCAGCACCGTTGGTATTCTTAATCTCAAGTGGTCCACCTAGGTAAGGACCAATATGAGAGTACACTTTCATCGGCTGTTTACAGTCTTCTTTGCGCATAGCACGGCTAAATTCGAACTTGTTGAACTCATCAATTGAGCCTTCAAGGATATCGTGCGTTGTTTCGCGTTTCACTTGTTCTTCGGTGTAACCAGCCATGTATAGACCATCAGGACCAGCAGTACACAAAACAAGGTCTACCCACTCGAGTGCTTTGTCTGCGGCAGCAAGTGGATCAGTTTCTCCAGTAAGCGCAGCGCCTTCTTCCTCGTTCATTGCAACAACAGATACGTTGTCTCGAATGTACTCTTGCCACCACTCAGCGTTGCCTTCGATCACGTATTTTGTACCCAGCGTTAGTACAACAGGGACGTCGTGCTTCTTAGCAAAGTCGATCGCTTTTTGAACGGCTTTTGGCATTGGGTCATCTTCTTTACCGCGCATTAGGTAAGATGAAACGACAAGAGCAGAGGCTTTTTCAAACACCTCTTCAGGAATGCTGTCAGGAGCTAGTTGGTTCATGTGACCTTCGTTAATTGCGAAAGTACGTTCACCATCTTGAGAAATTAGGGTGTAGCAGCGACCAATAGGACCATCTACAGTTTGCAGGTGGTTAAGGTTCATGCGTGAAGAGGTGCGGCACAGGTAACGGTATGCGAAAGAACCGACTTGAATGTTCTTAGACATAACACCAAGTAGTACAGATTTGCTGTCTGCCAATACAGAGTAGTTGTGCAGAGTGTTACCGATAGTGTCGCCTGGGTATTGATGAGTAATCAGACCTTGCTCTACTAACTCTTCATATAGTGCGTCTGCTTTGCTCTCTTCAAGAACGAGAGAATGACCTTTGCTAAGGTTGTATTTTTCTAAAAACGCATCGTCTACGCGCGCTTCGATATCTACGATGGTTTGACCAACGCCGACAATCGTAGGGCGGTACAGCTTAGGCGCCTGTCGAATTTGGTTGACTAATGGATCTCGAGCGTGAGTTGGGAAGTAGTGTTTAGATTTACGCTGTCCAGGAAACTTCATGCTTGTTCTTGAGTGAGAAAAAAAGAGGCGGGATTGTATCACAAAATTTTGAAAATCGTTGTGTTTTATTACAAAGAAATTCGCCCGCTGAAAAATGCAGCGGGCTGGTGTTTTTAGCAGCGATTTGGGGTTAATTTGTAGGAGTTACAGTCGGTTCGACGTAAGCTTTCGTGCCCCATAATGGCACCGTTGACAAGCTATGTTTGAAGCTGCCTTCGGTCTCTTTCGTGGTGTATGACAAGTAAAGTAACGTTTGATTCTCTGGATCGTAGATTCGACGCACTTTCATCGTTTTAAAGAAGATACTTTTCGATTTTTTGAATACCACTTCCCCTGACTTGCTCTTGTCTATTTTTGCAATCATTTCTGGTGTGATATCACCGGTTTGACGACAAGAGATTGAGCTGTCACTCGGATCAGACAAACTTAGGTTCGCTTCAATAGAAGCAATATGACAAGTTACGCCAGTTACGACTTCATCTTGTAGGTGACCAATTTTAATGTCTTTCATTGTGAACATGCCTAGTGAGACGTCGCCCACTTCATTATCACTACACCCAGCCAAGACCGTTACCAAACCTAGAGCAAGCAAGCTTTTTTTCATTTTTCATCCCTTAAATAGGCTAATTTATTGATTCAATTTATCAGACGCACACGATTAAAACAAAATTTGGCGTTACCTCAGGAGTTTAGCTAGGTTTGTAAGAGGCTTCATGCTAATGTACCGCTCCAGAGCAGGTGAGCACTACATTTCTAATCAAAGTCCTGTCTTTTTTACGCTGTCCAAAATTGAACTAGCAGCGCTTAAGGTAAGAAAATGAACGAACAACAGTTAGAAAGCATTAAAAGAAAAAACGAGTGGCTGCATGATTTAGTAGAAGTTGAATTCCCTACTAAAGAAAGTTTGGAAGGTCGTGAAATTTACAATCGTATGCTTGAGCAGCAAACCTACGAGGTGAGTAGTAATACGTTGCTCTTAGACAATGAGTCAAACTTATCGGTAGAAGACATATTCTTAGTTGATTTTCATCGACTTACCGTGATGTTTTCAATTCTTCAATCGCAGCGTTGGGCAGACAAGCACGAACAAGAAATGATTGTTGAGTTCCTTACCCAAATCATCCTTACACCAGAATTTGAGTTGTATGTCGGATTTAAAGAAGGGGAGCCGGTTGGTGCCGCGATTGTAAGTCAATATGAAGGCAACACCCTTATTTCTGATTTAGTGGTTTCTCAAAATTTAGATAAACGCCAGTTTGTCTGTGATTTAGGAAAAAAGCTGAACCACGATCAAAAGTTGAGTGAAACAATAGTCATTGAAAATTGATCGATATCGGTTCCCTAAAGGGAATCGATGTTTAGAATGTGCAAAATCTTCTTTTTCTCGGCTGGGTAAAACATGTTTAAGCGTTTGACGCGTTTATTGGGTCTTTTGTTGTGCCTAGGGACGGCCGCAGTCAATGCTGACAATACTGATTGGGAAATCGAACGAGTACTGGTGTTACACTCCTATGAGCCTTCATATCAATGGACCAGTGATATTCAAAAAGGCATAGAAGAGGGCTTCAAACAAACGAACAGCGAAGTAAAGCTGTCGATTGAATATCTGGATGCAAAGCGAGTGCATACCGATGGCTATTTTAGACGGATGGCCAATTACCTTAAGTTAAAATACAAAAACTATGAATTTGATGGTGTCATCATTTCTGACGATGCCGCATTGCAGTTTGCAAAGCGATACCTTGCGAATGATGAACGTTTTACCCCTCTCGTAGCGGTTGGAATAAATGACGCGGACGCCACGCTTGATACGTTGAGTTCTTCTGGTAGCGTGCTTTATGAACAAGACCGAGTCGCCGAAAATATTCTGCTTATCAACCAGCTACGTCCTCAAATCAAGAACCTTTATTACTTAGCTGATCGTAGCATGACGTCTGAGCTTATTCATGAGCGTGTCGTTGCGGAAATGAAAAAGTTTCCTCAGATCAACCTAATCGAGCTACGTGATGAAACCCTTGATGACGCATCAAAGCAACTAGAGAACATAAGCCCAAATGATGCGGTTCTACTCACTCATTTTAATACAGAGGCAGAGCAAGGGCATTACCACTCTTATCAACAAGTGGCGCATGTTATTGGTGCAAAAAGCGCCGCTCCTGTGTTTGTTCTGTGGGAAATGTACCTCGAAGAACCGGGCATTTTAGGTGGTTTTGTCAACCGCTCTGAACAATACGGCTACGAGGCTGCTGAGTTGATGGCTGGGAAATTGGGGTTGTCCATGATCAAAGTGGATGATGAGCTGATATCCGAGGCCGTTCTCGATTTTACTGCTATCCAAAAATACGGAATCAGCCGTTACGATATTCCTGAAAGCGCACACATCATTAATGCGCCACCACCGGCGATTCAAGTAAACATCAAATTGCTCTTGTTTGCTTGTGCGCTGATTATTCTGTTGTTTCTGGTCATCGTCAGTCAGTTTATGACCATGCGCCAACGTAAAGTCATTGACCAAAAGAATCGAAAGATCGTAACGCTACAAAAGCGAACGTTGAGTGTTCAAAAGGAAATGATTCACATATTGGGCGAGGCGATTGAATGCCGATCTGGGGAAACTGGGCAGCACGTAAAGCGCGTCGCGAGACTATCTGCCACTCTGGCGGAATTTTATGGTCTTAGCCATCGCGAAGTGGAAATGATTGAAGTCATAAGTCCAATGCATGATGTGGGGAAAATCTCTGTACCTGAATCCATCCTAGATAAAAAAGGTAAGTTGGATGCAGATGAATGGGAGATCATGAAGCGTCACACTACGAAAGGCTTTGAGTTACTCAATAATCGTGAAGGTGAAATCACCAAACTTGCAGCCATCGTCGCACACGAACATCACGAGCGTTGGGATGGAACTGGGTATCCAAATGGCTTAAAAGGTGAAGATATCCACTTGTTTGCGCGCATTGTTGCGATTGCAGATGTCTTTGACGCTCTATTTACCGAGCGATGTTACAAACGCGCATGGACAACTGAAGAGGTCGTCGAGCTGTTCAGGCAAGAAAAGGGCAAACACTTCGACCCTGTCTTGACTCAGCTTCTGTTAAATAATTTGGATGATTTTATAGAAGTGCGTTATTTGTACCCAGATAACGAAGTTTAATGCTAATTACCACGCTAAATGAAGTTTCATCTTTCTTAATTTTGGCGCTTCATTCGGTGATCTTGCTTAAAAAAATGTTAATTGCTCTTTCTCATTTCTACGAAATGCCAAGTCTGTCGTTTAAACATTTCTAAACTTACCTATCATGGGTATACATATTTAGTACAAATAAATAAGTCAATAAGTTCAAACTTAATTGAACAGCAGAGTGTGTAATATTCGTTGGCGGGGGACTGGCGTATGGCTATTAACAATATTAAATGCGTCATATTCGATTGTGATGGGACCTTGGTAGACAGTGAACGTTTGTGCTGCCAAGCATTGGTGAACGTGTTTAGCCAGTATGGCGCTGAAATGACCTTCGATGAGTGTGTCGAGCATTTTAAAGGCGGTAAGTTGGCAGACATTCTCCGTGATGCGAAAGAGTTGATGAGCGTAAATGCCTCTATTGATGTTCTTGAACCGCAATATAGAGAAGAGTTACAAAAGCTATTTGTGCGTCACTTGCAACCAATGGACGGGGCAAAACGACTCATTCAGTTCTTAGATTCACACAACATTGAATATTGTGTTGCTTCTAATGGTCCTAAAGACAAGATTGAGTATTCACTAGAGCTGACAGGGCTATTGGACGCATTTAAAGGCAAAGTATTTTCTGCATTTGATGCGAACAGTTGGAAGCCGGAACCGGATCTCATTATGTACAGCGCAATGAATATGGGCTTTCTCCCTAGTGATTGCTTGTACATTGACGATACGCCTAAAGGAGTGGAAGCTGGTTTAAATGCAGGCGTAAGAACCATTCAGCTTTATAACGGCGCACCGATTAATCTAGTAAACGATGAGCGCGTTATTCAAATTTCACACCTTGATGAACTAAAAGAGCAGCTCTTAGGCTGCTCAGTTTAGTGACAAACATTGCTTAAACTATGGATGTGTTTGAATTTAGTTTGTAACAACGGGGTTTGATGCAAGCATTGGATAGATGAAAAGTTTTTTGTATGGAATCCACAAGAAGCACATGTGAATTTTTCGCCATCTGATGAAATCATATATTCATCGCATTGGCATAGGGGACACTGAAGATCATCAGTGTCTTTTGTTTTGTTGTAATTATTCATATTGTTCACCAGCAGCAAATTTTATTGGCAATATCTAGAATAGCGGAACGTCTAACCTTTGGACATTCTTTCATCAAGTTCAGAGAATTATTTCGATTCACTTCAAAGTAAAGTGATTTGATATCCAGATAATGCTTGATTAGCAAAATTTGTATACTCAAGTGCATCAAGGTTACAAGTGCATCAAGGTTACATAACACCTTGCGTTGTTTTTCTTGCTCTCGAATCAATGACAACGCTCTGAACCCTGCATCTTGAAGTCACTTGGGTATAACAATAAAATCCACAACAAATAAAAAGGGCTCCTTACTCGGAGCCCTTTTTGTCTTAATTTCGATTATGCTGTGCGGTAGCGTTTCAATACTTCACCAAGCGAGACAGACGCTTGCGTTAACGCAGCAACCCCACTTGTTGATTGTTCTGCTACTTCTCTGATCGTATTAGATTGAGAACGAATGTCTGACAGTTCAGATGCAATGTCGTTTGCTACTGCGCTTTGTTCTTCCGCAGAGGTTGAGATTTGAATACTCATATCCATCAGTGAACGTGCTGAGTCAGCAATCGCTGTTACATCACCACCGATTTCATCAATCAGTTGGCTACTAGTTTGCGCTTGTTGAACGGTACGATCTGTAATAGAAGCAATGTTTTGGCTCTCGACCTGGAGCTTCTCAATCATAGCTTGAATTTCAACCGTTGCCTGTTGGGTGCGACTTGCAAGTGTTCGAACCTCATCAGCAACCACAGCGAAGCCACGACCTTGTTCGCCAGCGCGAGCCGCTTCAATGGCTGCATTTAGTGCGAGTAGGTTGGTTTGCTCAGAAATCGCATTGATGGTGGTGATAACGTCGTTAATTTGCGTTGTGTTTTCGTTCAAGCTGCCAACAGAAGCTGACGCTTGCTCAATGTAGCTCGATAAAGTTTCAATCTCGGTAATAACACTCTGTACGCGGTTACGACTGTTCTCAATCTGTTGTGCATCTTGGTCTGATTGAAGCGTTGCTTGCTGAGAAACACTCGATACTTCTTTGGCTGATGCTGTCATTTCTTCCATTGCCGTCGCAACAGAATCTAGTGTCTGGTATTGATGTGCGATTTGCGTTTCGCTTAGCTTCATGTCTTGTTCGAAGGAAGCCGATGTTTCGCTTAGGGTATTTGCGTTATCTTTTACGCTGTTTACTAGCTCGGTCAGAGTATCCATTGACTTATCGAGCGCACAACCGATAGTGCCGAACTCATCGCGCCCTGGATGAAAACCTAATCGTGACGTTAAATCGCCGTCGCCAATCTTTTCAGTTGTTGTGTACAACACCCACAAAGCACCACCAATAAAGGTTGCTACCCAATAAGAGAATAGGGCGAACGGTACAGCCCAAAGTAAGCTTAGAAGGAACGTAGTTAAAGCCCCTGACTTCGCTTGTTGATATTGGTTAGATAAGTTTTCAGTGAGTTGAATAGCTTGACCTGATTTTAATGAAGAATAAACGGTCACCGTACCGTTTTCAAACTTCGCATCGTTGACCGAGCTTACGTTCACAACGCCATTGATGCTGCGTAGGCTATCTGGTTGTGATTCGACCACACCCGAAAGCCGAGCTTGCGCAGCAATGATCGACTGCTGCTCAAATTGTTGAATGTCATTGAAATAGCGGCTGCCTGCCACTGAAGTTAAAGTCACTAGGAACAGAAGGAAAATGACCCACATTTTGTCGTTGATAGACATTTTGATAAACAATCTGTCTATCGTTCTAAACTCAACTTCTCTCATTTATAGCTCCATTTGAGATGAAAACGGTGTTGAACAAACTTATAGTTATATCGAAACAAAATATGCGCGGCTTATCAGCAAAATATGTAACAAGTGGCTAATCGATTTCAAAATATGAGATCTGAAGCTACCTATAACAGTACATCATATCCATTAATGACAGAAAACTAATTAAAATCTGACAATTGCATGCATATGAAATGGTAGTGCTTTGACGTTGGTGTCTGGTTTTTTGGGAATATTGACCGCAAACGTTTACTTATGATTTCTGTCATAGCTTTCCAAAACTTTACTTTTCGCTGTCATGAATGTGTCATATAAAGGCTATAAAAAGGAGTTGCTGTCATCGATAAAGAAGAAGTTATGGCAGTAGAATCGAAGCATGAATGCTTCAGGAGATGTAAAACAAAGGAGGTCACAATGAGCGACCAATACCAAAACGACGAATGCCTAGAGATGCTTGATGCACTCGAAATCGGTATTATCTTGTCGGACTACATTGGCTCAGAAGAAGAAGCCGAATAAGTACAATTAGTACTCTCACCGCGTCACTACAGACGTTATACTAAGTTCATGTAAGACGAGCCAAAAGGCCACTCACAGCGTCTAATGAACTTTCTAGCCCACCTGCATATTGCAGATCACTGTAATAGCCATTTAATGGGAAACTTGCTTGGAGATTTCGTAAAGGGAGATCCAAGCAAGCAATATCAAGCTGATATTTCCAATGGTATTAAACTCCATCGTTTTGTGGATCGTATCACCGATCACCACGCTATTGTCGAAGAATGCAAACCACACTTTACTGGCGTTGCACGACGCTTTGCACCTATCGCTCTTGATATGTTTTGGGACCACTGTTTAGCCAAGCATTGGTATTCATTTAGCGAGCAATCTTTAGATTCCTTTGTTCAATATGCTTATCTTCAAGTGAATGAACAAATATCAGAACAACTGCCTCCACGATTTTTGTTGTTACATAGTCGTATGTGGAGTGGTGGTTGGTTGCAGTCTTATCAATACTTAGAAAACATCGAATTTGCCCTTCATCGGATGTCGCAAAGAACGCCGCGTATGGCAGACCTCACGACGACGTTTGAGGTTCTGGATAATGAATATGAACAATTGGAAGGGAAGTTTGCTGCGCTGTATCGAGATGTGTTGAGTCAATCTGCTGAGTATCATCAACAGCTAATTAATTCATAACGCATTGACTGCTAAAGGTAGTATGCCCAAAGGCGCTCTGGTAAACTCTGCGCTCCAAAAATTAAGAGGTTTATCATGTCCGTTAATTTCGCTGATCTTGGCATTGAACAACCGTTGGTTGAGACCCTAGGTGGTTTGAATATTGTTACGCCGACTCCTGTTCAGGAAAAATCGATTCCACACGTGCTGGAAGGTAAAGATCTGCTTGCCGCTGCACAAACTGGTACAGGTAAGACTGCGGCATTTGGCTTGCCAATCATCCAGACTGTTCAGCAACAGAAACGTAATGGCACGCCGCAAGCACTGATTCTCGTGCCGACTCGAGAACTGGCTCAGCAAGTGATGGACAACCTCACGCAATACTCAGCAAATACTGATCTTAAAATAGTGTGTGTTTACGGTGGCACGAGTATTGGCGTACAAAAGAAAAAGCTTGAAGAGGGCGCAGACATCCTTATCGCAACACCGGGGCGCCTACTTGACCATTTGTTTAATGGCAACGTAAACATTTCTAAAACAGGCATCCTTGTTTTGGATGAAGCGGATCGTATGTTGGATATGGGTTTTTGGCCTGATCTGCAACGTATCCTTCGTCGTTTACCACAAACGAAACAGACCATGCTTTTCTCAGCGACGTTTGAGAAGCGCATTAAAACCATTGCTTACAAATTGATGGATTCTCCGGTCGAGGTGGAAGTATCACCAGCAAATACGACGGCAGAAACAGTGAAACAAATGGTTTACCCAGTCGATAAGAAGCGTAAACGCGAACTGCTAGCGTACTTAATTGGTTCACGTAACTGGCAGCAGGTATTGGTATTCACCAAGACTAAGCAAGGCAGTGACGAATTGGCTAAAGAGCTTAAACTGGATGGCATTAAAGCGGTCTCTATCAATGGAGATAAATCTCAAGGTGCTCGTCAACGTGCGCTTGACGAGTTCAAAGAAGGTAAAGTACGTGCATTAATTGCAACTGATGTTGCCGCTCGCGGTTTAGATATTCAACAACTTGAGCAAGTCGTTAACTTCGATATGCCATTTAAGGCGGAAGACTACGTTCACCGTATTGGTCGTACGGGACGTGCGGGTAAATCTGGTCTTGCGGTTTCTTTGATGAGTCGTGATGAAGAGTATCTATTGCACGCCATTGAAAACCTGCTTGACCAACGCTTACCGCAAGAGTGGTTAGAAGGCTTTGAACCAAGCTTAATAGAAGAAATTGAACCTGAGCGTAATAGTGGTGGTCGTCGCAAGAGTCGTTCTGCTGAAAAACGTAAGATGAAGGCAAAACTGGCAATCCATAAAAACCGCGGAAAAAACCGAAAATAAAAAGGTGATTGCGATTATCAATAACCTTGATTACGCAGTCTTTGCTTCTTGGTACGCTTCAAGCGTTTGAGGCATCGCTAATAAGTAGCCTTGATACATATCGAAACCGAGTTTTTTCATTAAGTTAAGTTGATGCTCGGTTTCAATTCCTTCAATAACGGTTTTTGAGTTCACATCTCTCGCTAGCGAGAGTGCTTCCATCAAACACGAAAAGTCGCCATTTTCGTACCTCAATAGCAACGATCGATCTATTTTTATGATGTTCGGTTTTACGCATCTAACGCGCTCAATCGTTGAGGCATCAATTCCGTAATCATCAATGGCAAGCATATAGCCATTATCACTGAGCTCTTTCGTAGCTTTGTAGAGGAAGTTTTCATCACTTGCATCAAGTTCAACTAACTCCATGACGATTTGCTTTCGGCGCAAGCCGGCTTCGATGATGGATTGATTTAGCAAATTACTATAAGACACGTCTTTTGCCAGCATCTCAGCTGCTTTTGGTAAGACATTTAAGAACAGCTTTTTATTGCTAAACTTGGACTGACCGAAATTGCTGATGTGAATGAGTCGACTTAAGCGCTCAACATTGATTTGATCTTCACTGGGGATGCTCGTTGAGTGGAAGAATTGGTCTGGTCTAATCATGAGCCCATCTTGATTGCTGATACGTACCAGCGCCTCAAGACCGATGATAGAAAGATCTTTCTGATAGATGGGTTGAAATACGCTTCTCAACGTCAGTTGCTTATATTGTGCGACGTATTGTCCATCTAATTGTTTTGAAATGCAGCCCAGTAGCTGCGAGATACTCATCATTATTGTTTGTAACCTAGACCAAGATACTTTCACTGATGCCTAACTGATTGTTGTGCATCTAGTTTTACTTCAGTAAGTCGAATCTAATTGTGCTGAAGGGGTCAAGGCAAGAGAGTTAGCTTGTATTGAATGGAAATATCGATCAGCCTCAAACAAATAGATGAATAGGCTGATAATCTACCTGTTGCAATTTGATGTTACCACTGTAAAACCGCGTACAGTTGAAGGTACTTTCTGACCAGTTGTTGCTTGTTTGAGCGGCGCAAAGGATGTCCAAATTTAATGTAGCAAGGGCTGATACCAAAGCGCGTATCCAGGGAATGGGTAAGCTGTGACTCGCTGGTAAACAATGTGATGCCTTGCTCGGTATATTCATTAATTGGCTCAGGTAGCTCACCCATCCACCAATGTAATAATTCTCGACTGGTTTTACTACGGCTGATCCAATGATCGCTCACCAAAAATAGTAAGTCATTCGGCTGTAATGCATAGCCGTACTCACTTTGCCATTCAGTGATAGAAGAAAGTAGGTTTTCGCGGCATGAATTGCCTGCACTGACCATATGATGGCTTAATACCCAGACCGTACCAATTTCAGATGAGATGCGATAATGGTGAGGTAAATCTGGGGCATCAAGTACTTCCATTGGTTTGATGATACTACTGTAACCAAAGTGACGAAATGTGTGCTCCATACGTCGTGCAAATGCAAGACCGAGATGGTGTTCACTCATACCTTGGTTATGTACCGCAGGATAATGCTTCTCACACAGTTTGAGACAATCGTCCTGAAAATCATTGACACTTTGAATGACTAAGTCGAGTAGCAAAGAATATCCCTTAACGGTTAACAATATGAACGGCGAAAGGTTAGCATAGTCCTTTTAGGATAGACTAATTTAGATAGGCAACTTCTTGATCTAAACATCAAAATTGAGAATAGAGTTCCGTAGGTAAAATATGATCAAACTAGAAAGAGCACAAAAAGAAACATTGGCGACAGCCATTCAAGATTACATGCAGGACGAACTGAGTCTTGAAATCGGGCAATTTGACAGCGAATTTTTGATTGATTTCATCACAGAAAAACTCGCACCGATCTATTACAACAAAGGGATTGAAGATGCAAAAACAGTAATTGAACGGCGTATGTTAGAAATGAGCGATGAACTGTATGAAATAGAACAAGAAGTTCAGATCTAAGTTTACGTTTTACAAACGATTTTAAGTTCCTTCAAATTTTTCGAACAAGATGTTTTAACAAGCAATATTGGTTAGATGTAAAGGATGGTAAATAATCTGTTTCATACAAGGTAAATAAGTTAATGTTGTGTTTCTTGCTCAACATCAACTTAGGAACATATCTAGGAACGTGAGATGGAAACACTGGTAAAGAACTACAACCTACCTGCACGATTTATGCATTGGTTATCAGCACTTTGCATCATCGGTTTGTTTGCTGTGGGTTTGTGGATGGTCGACCTTAGCTACTACAGCGAATGGTATCGTACGGCGCCACATTATCACCGCTCTGTGGGCATTCTATTAGCAATACTTACTTTGGTTCGCATCGTGTGGAAACATGTGACGGCGTCACCAAAAGTAGAAGGTAAACCTTATGAAGTGGCTGCAGCAAAGGCGGCACATGGTGTGATGTACTTATTGCTCATCACTATCTTTATTTCAGGTTACCTCATCTCAACATCTGATGGTCGCGGTATCGAAGTTTTTAATTGGTTTACGGTACCAGGCGCAGGGGAGTTATTTCCCGGTCAATCAGATATTGCGGGTGAAATTCACTTCTATGCAGCTTGGGCTGTAATCCTAATGGCTGGTTTGCATGCTGCAGCTGCACTAAAACATCACTTTATCGATAAAGACAACACATTAAGAAAAATGTTAGGAGCTTCAAAATGAAAAAGTCACTTTTCGCTACAGGACTAGCAATCGCTATGGCACTACCGTTTGGTGCTAACGCTGCAGATTACGTTATCGATACGAAAGGCGCTCACGCATCTATTAACTTTAAAGTAAGCCACTTAGGTTACAGTTTCATCAAAGGTCGTTTTAATACATTTTCTGGTGACTTTTCTTTTGATGAAAACAACATTGCTGATTCGAAAGTAAACGTAGTGGTTGATACAACTAGCCTTGATTCAAACCATGCAGAGCGTGATAAACACATCCGTAGCGGTGATTTCATCGATGCAGGTAAATACAGCGAAGCGACGTTTAAGAGTACAAAAGTTGTAGACAAAGGCAACGGTAAGCTAGATGTAACAGGTGACCTCACTCTTCACGGTGTCACTAAGCCAATCACAATCGAAGCAGAATTTGTTGGCGCGGGTAACGACCCATGGGGTGGTGAGCGTGCGGGCTTCATTGGTCAAACCCGTCTTGAGCTTGCTGATTTCGAAATCCCTGTAATGGGCTCATCGAGCTACGTTGATATGGAATTGCACATCGAAGGTATTAAGAAGTAATTTCTTGCTCTTGTGTGTATAAATAAAGAAAGCGCTCTAAATAGAGCGCTTTTTTATTGGTGCCAACTTTTGTTGTTAGTTGCTAGTTGCTAGTTGCTAGTTGTAATAGTTTTATGCTGTTTCTAGAACGTTATCTTCAACTAGGTTTAGACGCTCGCCATATACCGGACGAAGAGCTTTAAGAACTTCACTACGTGTCACCACGCCAACCATCAGACCGTTTTCTAGTACAGGCAGCACTTGAGGCTTGCTTACTTTGATACTTTTCGCGCGTTCTTCTAAAGAAAGAGAAGTAAAGCGAGTCGCCATGCCCATGCTCGTCGTTGGGTAAAGTTGTTCTTTATCGATACATAAGAACTCAACAACGTCGACTAAGCGGTCATTTGCATCAATTGCTACTACGTCACGGCTCATCAAATCGACAACTTTTTGTTCTTGAGCTGGGATGTAATCTTGGCACCATAATTCAACCATTACGTCGTGTGCTGAGAAGAAACCAACCAAACGGTTTTCAATGTCAACAACAGGAGCACTGATTAGATTGTTGTCCAACAGGGTATCTAGTGCAGTTGATACTGGCATTTCTACGCTCAGAGTAACTGGGCTCGGGTTCATGATCTCTTTTACAATCGATGCGTTTTTCATAGTGCGTTCCTTAACTGACGTGAGTGTTGTAGTGTTTGTAATTGATGCAACTTTTGCTGCTTTAAGTTCTGGTCGACGGTAAATGCACCAGTTAGCTAAACCAACCAATACTGCACCACCAACGATATTGCCTAGAGTCACTGGAATTAGGTTTGCAGTGATGAAGTGACCGACATTCAAATCTGCATATTGAGAAGCTGGTACACCAACCGCAGTCCAGAAAGATTCCGGTGCGAAGTTTGCGATAACGATACCTAGCGGTACCATGAACATGTTTGCCACACAGTGCTCAAAACCACTGCTAACGAACATCGCGACTGGCATGATGGTCATTGCTGCTTTGGTCATAGCGTTTGCCGAGCTGAATGTCAGCCAGATTGCAAGACAAACCAATAAGTTACATAAAATGCCTAATGCAAAAGCTTGTACCAATGTATGGTGTAGTTTGTGCTGTGCGATGTTGAGTGCGTTTAAGCCCCATTGACCTGCATCCATTTGGTACAAGCCCGCCGCACTTACCAATGCAAGTAAAAACATTGCACCGATGAAGTTACCTACATAAACCTTGCCCCAAATCGACAACATTTTGCCGAATGAGATTTGTTTGTTTGCCCATGAGATGCTCGAAAGCACTGAACTGGTAAACAACTCACCACCGCAAATGACGATGAGTATCAAACCCATACTGAATGCTAAACCACCAGCAAGACGGCTAAGACCCCAACCTGCATCCGCACTACCTGTTGTCACTGTGATGTAGAACAAGAATGCTAAACCGATGAATGCGCCTGCCATAATTGCCAAACCCAGTGTCATGCCGCTGGTTTTGTTTGCTTTACTAAGTGCAAACTTCTCAGCTTCAGCCATCATTTCTTTTGGAGAGAAATACTGGATATTTTGAGAGCTGGTCACCGCCATAATGACTCCTTAGTCTGTGGTTCCATATGAACTCCTTGGTTAATGAAATCGAGACGTTTTCTGTACTCGAAAGAGAAGGTGTTATTGTTTTTTGTTGCGGTGTTCCCGAACCGCATATCCAGATTAAGCAGGTCAGAGCTACAGGTAAAATTGATAATATTTAGAATCGTCATCAAATTATTTGATAAGTTCTTAAAGGCAGGTAAAATGAACCTCATTGCGTATCGACGCATGTATTTTTGGGTTGCGAGAGTATGGGGAATACTCGCCAATTAGGGAGGACACTTTGCGCTACTCACTTAAGCAATTAGCGGTTTTTGACGCTGTTGCAGATACCGGCAGTGTAAGCCAGGCCGCGGATAAACTGGCTCTGACACAATCGGCGACGAGCATGTCGCTTGCTCAGTTGGAAAAAATGCTTGGTAGACCTTTATTTGAAAGGCAAGGCAAACAAATGGCTTTAACACATTGGGGGATGTGGTTAAGACCAAAAGCAAAGCGTTTACTGCAAGACGCGCTACAAATTGAAATGGGTTTTTACGAGCAACACTTGTTGAGTGGACACATTCGATTAGGCGCGAGTCAAACACCTGCAGAACACCTAGTTCCTGACCTTATCAGTATCATTGATAATGATTTTCCAGAGATGCGTATCTCCTTAGGCGTACAGAGTACTCAGGCCGTCATCGATGGTGTCTTGGATTACAAATACGATCTGGGCGTGATTGAAGGTCGCTGTGACGATAACCGTTTACACCAAGAGATTTGGTGTCGAGACCATCTTACTGTAGTCGCAGCGTCCCACCATCCATTTGCGCGTAACTCATCAGTGAGTTTAGCTCAACTTGAACAAGCTAAATGGGTGTTGCGAGAACATGGTTCTGGTACTCGCAAGATTTTTGATAGTTCGATTCACCATCTTATTGAAGATTTGGACGTGTGGCGTGAATACGAACACGTTCCAGTTCTAAGAAGCTTGGTATCCAATGGTCAGTATTTGACGTGCCTGCCTTATCTTGATGTAGAACGTTACATTGAAGCTGGTGATTTGGTTGCGCTGAACGTACCTGATCTGAAGATGGATCGAACATTATCGTTCATATGGCGTGCTGATATGGCGGAAAACCCATTGGTTGACTGCATCAAACGTGAAGGCTTACGCATGATGAAAGGCAAACCTTCAGTGCTTTAAGCAATATTCGAAACAAAATGATCGCATCTTAGTAAAGGCTCTGCATTGTGCAGGGCCTTTTTTGTCATCTATTACTTATTTGCCCAATTTATTGTGATTTTGTTATTTTCGAAATCTGTTGATTTATCGGTTGCGTCAAATTTAACGTGTAAAACATGCAACGTTATAGGGTGTTAATGCGATCTTGATCACCGAAGTCAATGAGGGATGTGCCTAGTATTGACTGCCTGATTTCAATGTATGAAGGCAGTTTTCGAACCAAGTGGTACGAAACTAGTCAAGCGGGTAAGAATACCATGACCACACTTTTAGCAATTTCAATTACAACTGGCATTCTCTCTGGCGTATGGGGCTGGATCGCTATCTCCCTTGGTCTGTTGTCTTGGGCAGGCTTTCTTGGCTGTACAAGTTACTTTGCATCCCCGACAAGTGGCTTAAAAGGGCTAGCAGAAAGTTTGATCACCAATATGACAGGCGTATTTTGGGCGTTGGTAATCATTTACGGTTCAACTTACGTAGGTGTAGAGATTATCGGTTATGTAATTACTGCTGTAGTTGCGTTCTTTATGTGTATTCAAGCGAAACAAGCTTGGCTAGCGTACATCCCTGGCACTTTCATTGGCTCATGCGCCACTTTTGCTGCGGACGGCAATTGGCAACTTGTAGTGCCATCGCTGATTTTAGGTGGCGTGTTTGGCTACTTAATGAAAGCAACAGGACTTTGGTTACATGCGAAATCAGCCGCTACTTCTTCGCTCGCTGAGCAAGTACAGTAGTGAACCCCCGATCTTATCTGTATCCGCTGTGTGTTGAGACTTATCCCGCTCAATACAGTTAATCAAAATTACTGATTCTTGATACAAGCACACCAGGTTGGTGTGCTTTTTTTTATTTATACGCTTGTTAGGTGTTTCCGTTTGCCATGGTAACGACACGTTTCAACGTCCAGCGCAGTAGCACAGGGATGCAATCTACACCTCGCTCCTCACAATGAGCGACAATCGCTAAGGCGAGATCGGGTTTTGCTTGTTTCTTCAGAACGCGATTTACGACTTTCTTTGCTGGGATTGGGTGCTCATGAGGAACTTTGATAATGTCCTTAAAGAAAAGTTCGAAACCATTGTTATAGAGAAAATGCTCGATGTCTCTGTCAGGTAATTCCGTTAAGCGATGGCGTTCTTGGTCGTTATCCAAATGCGCTCTTACTGTATGAGCGTATTTCTTACCCGCAGGATCTCCGTCAGTGACGACGTGCCAATCTATCCCAAATTCTTTGGCGACTTTGATCAGAGACTTCAACCCAGACTGGGCAAATTCAACGATTTGTACGCCTTCTGCCGCTAAGTCATACCCGCATTGACGTGCCAGTTCGTTAAATAACCAAACTTCTGTTTCACCCTCAACCAATAGCCAGCAACGAGCAAATAGGGCACCAGCACGATGAAAACGAATGTGGAAGCCAATCCGACGGAGTTGGTCGACACTAAAGCGGTTTGTGTTGAGTGACTTTGCAATGGTTCGATCTGACAAACGAACTAATCGACGAATCGATGCCAACGGTACAGAGCCGAGTAAACGGGCACTGTTTGTGGTGAGAATCTTCTGCATCGGAAGCAGTTGCAACAAGCTCCAAGCGCGGGATAGATGAGTAGGATGTAAACGACCTTCTGGATCTTCAATGATCAAGATGGGACGTGCACAACGTCTTAAGTCTGTCGGACCTTTGGCTTGTAGGTACGCGTTTAACAATCCCATAAGTAGTAAGCGAGTTTGCTTGTTATTCGTCTCTTTCAAAAACTGCGATAACCCTTTTTCAGCAGAAGGGCTGGCATAGAACAGACCGTCTCGCGGTTTTCTCGGGTGACCTTTCTTCACGCTTCGGAATGCAAAATAGTGCTCGACTAACGTGTGCATTGAATCAAGACTGCTGCGAACTTCACCTTTGTTCACATGACCAGGCATAGCAAACAGGCGACGGCAGGTATTATTAATGCGTTTTTCTATACGAGCATTTTTGTTGTCACCATTAATGTGATTGGGTTCGGGGAAACGGCGTGAGTCGCGTAATCGGATTACTGGGTGAAGGGTCATCAGTTCAATTGCGAGTTTCTCTGCATGATGCAGTTGCTTCGCTTCGCCATCACAGTCCAAGAATGCGTACTTGGTTGTGATGTGGTGGCCATCTCTACTGGCACTTAAACGGTAATAAATGACGTGTTCGTTGTCTTCGTTGATGCACCATGTAGGCTTAATGCGACGATAACGTCCAGCATTCACTTCTTGTTTATCTTGAGATTTAAAACAGAGTACGATTTGAAGATGCTGTGTTTGTGGGTGCGAGATGGAATAGTCGACGTGGAAGTCCGTCATTTCAAATTGATAGAGAGAGCCATCTGCAGGTAAGGCGAGAGACAGGGCGTCGAGTAGGGAGGATTTACCCCAAGTGTTCTCACCGATTAAGGTCGTCAGTTCGTCAAAAGAGAGTGAAAGGCGTTTAATGCCTCTAAACCCAGAGATTTCGATGCGTTCTAGTCTCATCTCACTCCTCCTTGCAATTATTTGAATTATCGAGAGTTCTTTTGCTCCTCATAAGCATATATGAAATTGATCATGGCAAGTTAAGCTCAGTTCACAAATTTAAGAGCATTCATCCTATGAATAGAGACCGTTTAGGCGTAAAGTCACTTTCAAACTTGTACGCAAGATGAATCTTGATCACGTAAAAATGAAATGACAATTTCTCTGTTTCATAAAATTCATGATTCTGTCATGATTCAGTTCTAATAATGATGTCCAAGTAACCTCGAGATGCTTAGTTCAGCGACATCGCTCTGAATACTGCGTCTTGAGGTCACTTAGGCATTTCGGAATGAAAAGAGAGAAGATGACAATGAATAAAAATCATAAGCCAGTCAGAATCAAACTGGCACACATCAATGACACTCATTCCTACTTTGAGCCAACGTCATTACAGCTAAAACTCAATATTGATAACGAACGCACACTAGAGCCTTACGTGAGCGCTGGTGGGTTTTCACGTATCGCAACACGCGTAGAACAGCTTCGTGATGATGCCCAACGTCAAGGTCAGGGCATGTTGTTTTTACACGCTGGCGACTGTTTTCAGGGCACTCTGTACTTCTCGTTATTCAAAGGCAAAGCAAACGCCGACCTATTAAACGCGCTTAACATCGATGCGATGGCTCTGGGCAATCATGAACTTGATATGGGTAATGAACCCGTTGCTCTTTTTTGTCAGCGCACCAGCTTCCCGTTGCTTGCAGGCAACTGGGACTTATCCAATGAATTGCCAACTAAAGATCACCGCATGGGCGATTGCGATAACGTATTGAGCTTCGACACTGAGACTCAAAGCGCGCAATATCTGGTGAAAGAATTTCACGGAGAGAAAGTTGCCATCTTTGGTTTGTCTATCGACAAGATGAGCGATATTGCCAACCCAGATGCCGACACACCATTTATCTCTGCAATAGAAACAGCAAAACATACTGTTGAAAACATCCACCAAGCGGGTATTAAAAACATCATCCTTTTGAGCCACTTAGGTTATGAAGGGGATCTCGAGCTTGCAGCTCAAGTGGATGGCATTGGCATCATAGTCGGTGGTCACAGTCATAGGTTACAAGGTAACTTTACCGCTATTGGCTTAGGCGAAGATGACCCATATGGCGTCAAGGTAAACGATACTTATGTCGTTCAAGCTGGTTATCACGCATTAACCATGGGGCATTGTGTTCTTGAATTTGATGAAAATGGCACCGCGACCATGTTAAGTGGTCAAAATGAATTGCTACTCGGAAGACGCATTTTCTGGGATTCGACACTAAATGAGCAGCTTGACCAAGGTGTGTTTGAAGAAGCGTGTGACTTTATTCATGGTCAACCAAACGTAGTTGTTTGTAAAAAGCACCCAGAGACACAAGCGATCTTAAATGATAAGTACATCCCAAGAGTGCGTAAGCTTCAATCACAAGTAATTGCAAATGTGGCAGAGAAGAAGCGCCATGTACGTATTCCTGACGAATTTGGCGGAAGCGAACTTGCTCCAGCAGTAGCGCATTCATTCTTGTATGCGCTTAACAAGCGTGGGCACAAGGTTCAATTTGCCATTCATAATGCGGGAGGTGTGCGTACTTCTCTCAATCCGGGAAATATTACCGTGGCAGACGTTGCCGGACGATTGTTGCCATTTGCCGTTCCTATCGGTTTTTATGACGTACAAGGCAAAGTTGTTCGTTTAGCATTGGAAGGCGCGATCAATAATGCACTTAACAATGGTGTTGAAGGCACTGGTTCTGGCAGCTACCCATACACACATAATTTGAACTTTGAATATCAAGCCGATGCGCCAAAAGGACAACGCATTAAAAAACTAGAAATTTTTGATGGTAAGCGTTGGTGTGAGATGGAAGATGAGCTTTGGTACCGTGGTACTTCGTCTGCTTATACTATGAAAGGTAAAGAAGGTTATGAAGCGTTGCTGGATATGAAAGGTGAAGGCTTTGTAAGTAATCTTTCCATGGCAGATTGCTTTGTTGAACTACTAACGGACGAACCAAACTGTTTGAACCAAAGTCACAAACTTTACTCGCAGAAGAATCAATAACCGTTATTGGTATCTTTTTTGCTCACTCCCTAATGCACATGCGATGAAGAGGGAAGAGAGTATGTGGAAAAAAGATTGGGCTGACGCAGCGGTTGTCGTTGCTTGGGTCGCAGTTTGGTCAACACTGGTTTACTTTGTACCGCTAACTGGTTTTTAAAGATCGACTATTCAACAAATGAGGGGCGCATAAGTGCTCCTTTTTTGTATCTGAACCGGCTTGAATTCATGATGTTGATAAACATTCTTCACAAAATACTTTGTTTTTATCGATAACGATTTTTTGTTGGAGATCGACGCAAGCAGGGGTATGATGGCGGCGTTTGGGGAGTAGTTAGCGCAAGTTTATTTATCGTCATCTCGTTAAGCATCAGCTTATCCGGTAAATAAAGGTGTCACTTGATTCATCACGTGATCACTTCAACGAGACCAACGCATTCATTGGCTAGCAGACACATGGGTAATGTGACTGCTGGTTTGTATTGTTTGCGGAAGGTCAGCCCGAATAATGTCCTTCCGCATGGGAGGAAGCATGTCTCTTATCGAAAATACCACCCAATTATCCCAGTCTGTTCCACTGCAAGAATCACTGACAATGTACGGTGTATTCGGCCTATTTACTTTGGTTTTAGTCGCTCTCGATATCTATCAGACTCGTGGCGGCGTGATTACCATGAAAAAAGCAATTGGTTGGAGCGTATTCTGGTTCTTATTAGCGTTTGTCTTTGCAGGCTCTATCTATTTCTTTTGGGATTATTACGCGCCTCATAGCGTTTATACACACGAAAAAGCGACCATATCATTCTTAACTGGTTACTTGCTTGAGAAATCGTTAAGTGTCGATAACTTGTTTGTGTTCGCAATCATCTTTGCGCAATACAAGGTGCCAGAGCATTTGCGTCCACGCGCTCTATTGTGGGGTGTGATTGGTGCGTTAGTTCTACGTGCAATCATGATCGCAGTAGGTGCTCAATTACTTGCTCAATACCATTGGGTGCTTTACCTATTCGCAGCATTCCTAATTTGGACTGGTATTAAACTGGCGCGAGATAAAGGCGAAGAAGAAGAGGTGAACCCATACCCTGAGCAGTTCATTCGTAAATTCTTACCAGTGACAGAAGAGTATCAAGGTAACCACTTGATCTTGAAACAAGCAGGTAAGTGGGTTGCAACGCCAATGCTGATCGTTGTTGGTGTGATTGCAGTGATGGACGTGATGTTCGCACTGGATTCGATCCCTGCAATCTTTGCGGTAACGCGTGAACCGTTCTTGGTATTAGCAGCTAACGTGTTCGCTCTGCTTGGTTTACGTTCTCTGTACTTTGTACTGCAAGCAATGTTGGACAAGTTTGTGTACCTAAAACCAGCGCTGTCAGTGATCATGATGTTCATTGGTGTGAAGATGCTACTGGTTGGTACGCAATACGAAATCCCAACGGTTTGGTCATTAACTTTCCTAGTGACAGTGATGACGACAGCGGTTATTGCTTCTATCTATAAGAACAAAGAAACCAATAGCTCTAGCGTTAAAATTACTAATCAAAACTCTTAAGTATTTTGTAAATTCAAAATCCTTTAAAAGAATATTTGGTTAATTAAATGTTGCAAATAAACTTGGGTTTACCTGTGTAAATCCAAGTTATTCAACTAAAGATTCGCTTTGTTGAATAAGTATGCGGTTAGTTGGATTTTGTATTCTTATGGTTTGTAACGGAATTGTTTTATAAGAAAAACTAATCTGAATAACCAAATTTTGTCATTTTTTGCTCAGAGAAAAAATGACTAATATACGACCAACAAAACAATTTACTGCTTTTAAAGAGAGGCAATCATGGCACAAGCAATGCAAATGACAAATGTAGCTTTACCAACCTCTATGGATAAGAAGACCTACGCGGTTAACTTCAAAGGATTGATTGCTCACTTACTGGATATTCTTTTCGTAGATAACTCTGCACCTCGCAGCTACTACGCAGAAGACCTATCTGCACACATTCAGAAAGACATCGGTATGTACCGTTAATCTGAATGGAAAGCGAATTCGAAATGCCGGCTTAATCGCCGGCATTTTTGTATCTGAAATCGCTACACCTAAGACCGCATTGAAAGCTATCTCTTGCTCGTACGGTCATAGTCAGTATCAAAGAAAAGGAGCTGCCTATGATTAACGCGATTGCACTTGCTGCTATTACCAGTCTTTCTGCATCACAAAGTTGGGTTCATGAAGGACAGCCCGCACAAGTGATAGAGCTATTTACTTCAGAAGGCTGTTCAAGTTGCCCACCTGCAGACAAATACCTTTCTACGTTTCAATCCAGCCCTGATTTGTGGGAAAAGTACATTCCTGTCGCATACCACGTTGATTATTGGGACTATCTTGGTTGGAAAGACAAATTTGCAAAGCCTGAATTCTCTCAGCTGCAACGTTTGTATCGCGCTTATGGCGCGGTAGGGAGTGTCTATACTCCAGCATTTGTAGTTGATAGTGAAGAATGGCGCGGCTTTTTTAATTGGCGCAAGCGCGTATTACCCAGCAACGACAACGTAAAAGCCCAATCATTGACACTAGAGCGCTCTGGCAACCAATTCTCTTTACGGTTTGAAGAGAAAGGCTCGTATGATGCAACGATTGTGTTTCTCTCAAGTAATGAAACCACACCAGTTAAGCGCGGTGAAAACCGAGGGAAAGTACTAGAACATAATTTCGTTGCATTGGAGAAACAACAAGGGCGCTCAAAGAGTGGAGAGTGGACGTTTAAGCTCAATCAGCCCATCAACAACATTGATGCTGTTGCGGCGTGGGTGACTGAGCCAGGGACTTTTAATCGTGTGCAGACTGTCGCGGGTGAGATTCGATAAATGAACTAAAGGGATGCCTTCCAATCCGAAAGCGCTTTGATGTGTTCTGGTCCAATACCGCAGCACCCACCTATAATGGTTGCCCCGCACCGATGCCATTTTTGTGCAAAAGTTAAGTACTCTTTTGGTGAGAGTTCTCGCATCGCTTGTAATGCGCTGTTGGCTTCGTGATTAGATTTGATTGCGGTGAAGTTGTTCGCGTAAACCCCAATTTCAATATCTAGCTTGTGTTGGTCTAAAACTGCTTTGGTATCACTGACCGCTTTTGCCATTACTTCAGGTACCGAGCAGTTAAAGTAAACGCTGATGGTATTGGTGTTGTCAGCACTTTGTGCAATATGCTCAATGGCTTGGATAACGGTTTCTCCAGAGCGCAACAACGCGGTTTCCAATGAGTCATCACTTAAAGAAAAGGCATACGCAGTAGGTTTGGTGCTGCTTGTGAAGACTCTTTGTAAACACTTTAGCTCCTCTAAACTGCATATGGTCTCCGCTAGCCAAAGGTCTACATAATCTTCTTGAGCTTCAAACAAAGTCTTGGAAATGATTTCACCTAATTTGGGTTCGAACAGATCTGGTCGATAACTACCAAACGCTGGTGGAATACAACCAGCTACTAGAACGCGTTCCGGTGACTTATCTACACATTCACGAGCAATTTGGGCTGCAAAGCGTGCTAGTTCACTACCTTGTTGTTCGTAAAGTTCTTGTCCCAGATGGAATGGTACACAAGCATAGCTGTTGGTAATGATGATCTCTGCGCCAGCGTGGATAAAGTTGTTATGCGCTTGGTAAACGAATTCTGGCGATTCAATCAGTGTTTGTGCGCTCCAAAGTGGTTGAGAGAATGGGGCTCCCATGCGTTTCAGCTCTCTTCCCATACCGCCGTCAAGGATGGTTAACTTTTTCATACTACAGTCCATCTTAATTCTTCCTTGTTGAACCTTAAATGAAAATGGCTATGAGCGAAAGTGACGAGCGGAAAAGGATAGGTCGTGTAGGTGGGTAGTAAGTAGTGAGCTAGATAAGACAAAAGGTGCAGGACTGCAGAAACGAAAACGGGGTTCCAACTGGAACCCCGTTCAATTCGAAAGTAATGTTGGGATTACTTCTTACGGCAGTACTCAGCGATCACGTACATTGACTGACCACCGTTTGCCTTACCTGAAACAAGTTTAGGATCATCACCAAGGCTGATACCGCGAATAACAGTACCTTGTTTGATTACTTGGTTTGTACCTTTAACTGGTAGGTCTTTGATTACTGTTACATCGTCACCTTTCTTAAGTTCAGTGCCGTTGCAGTCAACAGTTTTATCGTCAGCAGACATACCTTTCATTGCCCAGTTCATTTGCTCTTCTTCCATGTACATCATGTCAAGAGCATCTTGAGCCCAGCTTTCTGTGTTTAGGCGAGTAAGTTGGCGCCATGCAGTTACTTGTACTGCAGGAACCTGACTCCACATGCTGTCGTTCAAGCAGCGCCAGTGGTTAATGTCTTTAGGGTCTTCGATCTCACCATGACACTTATCACAAACCATGATAGCAGTATCAACCGTTACGTTGCCGTGTGGTGGCACAGCGTAAGCAGTTAGTTGAGTTTCAGAAGAACACAGTTCACATTTTGACTCGCAGCGAGCAAGCAGAGTAGCTTCGATAGACATAAGGACTCACCTTAGTAATGTTTTTTGGTGGCGGTATTATCCACTTTATCCTGAGAAATAAAAGGGTGTTAGAGAATTAAAGGCGAGATTTTACAATATTCCAACCTGAAAGGAGTGAAGATGTAAAATATTGGCTAAACAAATAATATCTAGAATATAAATAAGGGTGTTGATTGTTTTGAATGATGAATCAGTTGCATTGATGAATGTTATCGATGGTAGGGAGATTGATTGAAAATGCCCCCTGACTTGACAGGAGGCAAAGGATCTAACGTTCGATAATTTGTACGATTTGGTCTTGTGAGATACTCATTTCTTTGCCATCCACGTCTTCATACTCGTACATGCCAGTATCTTCATTGAGATCTGGTTTGCCATACGAGGTGATGATTTTCCCTTCATTCGTTGACATAAGATATTGGCTGCTGCCGCAAGCGGCAAGAAGTAGTGCAGTGGCAATCACGGTCAATACGCGCATAGAGTTTTCCTTTTCAAACAAGTGAGTTAGACAAAGACATCGTTTTAACTATAGCAGAGGAAACTATGAGTGGGTCTGAAAGGCATAGAAACAAAAAAGCCCAGTAGAAACTGGGCTTTGAGGGGATGTACAAGATTATTTTAGTACTGTCGCATTACTTACTTTGCTTAGTGCATCATCCACTACAAAATCAGCATTCTCAGCCTGCATTTCTGCGTGGTGAGGAAGGTCTGCCAACGTACCTGCCGGAGAGGCAAACGTGCTGTGTGATGCCGTTGCGTTAAATTGGACGAAGCTTGCTGTTGCATTCACAGCAGTGTCTGAGCTGTTAACCGTTTTCAAGCCTAGCTTCTTCGCAAGTGGCTCGGTACCTGCAAATGGCGCATTAGGTACGTTGTTTGGAACGGTTGCATCACCATCTACTTCTGTCATGAAGAATGGTGTTGATAACGAACCAGTCTTCATAAGATCAGCAGCATTTGTGAACGGGTCAACGGTATCAAGTGTTGTTTGCGCAGCATAGATAAAGCTAGAGAAACCAGCGTTTAATTGAGCCAGAGCTTCAGGGCTTGCGGCTTTCTCAAACGTTTCGTAACACACTTTGTCGCTAAGTTCTGCACAAGACGCATCTGCATAACTCGCATAGTCTGCGGAAGCCGCGTACGCTAGGTTATGTTTGATTTGCGGACCAAAGTTGGAAGAGCCAAGCAGTAAGTTACCGATTTGACCACCAGAGTTTTGGATAGATGCACTACTGAAGTTGTACAACGCATCTGCTGATACTGAGCCCAGAGAGTTGTTTGCCGCTGCAACGGCTGACGTACCAACGATGCCTCCTAATGAGTGACCAAGCATCTTAACTTTTGAGCCAGTTGCTGGGTTAAACCCTTTAAGTGGGCTATTCGCAAGAAGACCCGCTTGAGCAGAAACCACAAGACTTGCGCGAAGACCTAATACGTCAAGGACACTTTGGCGAAGGTTATCACGCGCTACTGCCAAGTTAGACAAGTTCAAATATGCCAACACGTTTGAATTTGCAGAACGTTGGTCATCCAAGCTACGAGTGCCATGAATTGGTAAGTCGATAGCGATCACCGCTACGCCAGCTTTAACCATGTTAAAGGCAAAAGCGTAAGCATTTTCTTTTGCTGAAGTAATACCATGTTGATAAATCACAACGTTGGTCGGCGTGCCAGTTTCTGGAGTGAACAACAGGAACTCGACATCTTCTAGAGACTTAACCGCTGGCACTGGTGAGTATCGAGTGATCACTCGGTCACTATCCAGTGGAGTGCCGTCAGATAGTTTTAGATTGGCGCCAACAAGTTTTAGCTGCTCTGTAGGATCAGTAGCGAGCTTGCTCACATCAACAGGGTCATTTGCAAATTCACCACTAGACAACTGCTGAATTATGCCTGCTTGTTCATCTTTGTTTGATAAAGCGGCTTGCAGTTTCACAAGGCTTGGCATTGCTGAAACCATTGGCTGCATGTTCCAGTCAGCACCTTTCTCTAGATAGTAAGGTAGTCTCACCACACCCTGAGTTACGTTGACTGAAACACCGGCATTCGTGTAAAGCCCTTTTATTGCGGTCTTTGTTGAGTCTAAGTCACTGATGTATTTGTTGAAGTCTTCATCTGCGTCTAACGCAGTAATGAAGTCTTGAGTCGCACCCAATGACATCGTGTATGCAGTCGCAAGGTCGACCGAACCTGGGTTAGTGTCATTCTTGTAAACCGTGTTGAGCGTGTTTGCTCCGGTAGCAAAACCGGTTGCGGTTACGCCTTTCACTGCTGCAAGTGTGTCACCTACCGACTGTGTGCTAAACCATGATGAGTAGATGATGTCTGAAGGTACAACGTTTAGTAAGCCAGATTGAGTAGCAAGACCAAAGATTCCTTCAACCGCCGTTGTTGCAGCTTGTAGAGAAGCAAGATCACCAGATTCGTATACGACTTCTTTCGATTTTGCCGTCGCGTAACTACCGGATGTACCGATTGCGTCGCCATTTACATCTTTTACTGCTTGAGTCACTGCAAAAATGTATTCGCTTGATTCATCGAATGAGTCTGCGAATTGGATGTAAAGACTCTTACCACTTGATACGACTTGGAAGTCTGCATCAGCAGTTGCGCCATCTTGGATCTTTAAAACTTTTTCGATTGGGTTTGTCTTACCATCCCAATCGGTGATGCGTTGATTTAGCTTAATAACGCTAATACCCGACGTTACTAAACCATCAGCGAAGCCTGCACCGTTGAAATTCAGAACGATTGGCATTGATGTTGACCAACCATCCATGGTGTTCATGGCGGCGCGAGGGTTGGTTAGCGCATCATCACCACCAGTCGGCAGACCGAGCGTGCCATCTGTTGTATCCATTAGCAAGTAAGAAGGCGCTGGTACATCAGCATTCGAACCTTGAACCGTGAAACTAACCGACGTGTTACGGTCAAGTAGTGCCTGAACCGCAGGTTCAAACGTTGCGGTATCTGAAGTGCCTGAGCTAGAAGTGTCGTCACCACAACCTGCAAGTAGGATTGCAGAACAAAGCAGTGATAATTTAAACGTATGTTTCATTGGTTTACTCCGTTAATCCTGATTATTTGAAGGTGTAGTTCATCTGTACAGCACTGATGTAAGCCGTACCTTCTGAATCAAATGTGATCTCTTGATCTGCTGCGTTTGTTTCAGTGAACGAGCCAGACTTACTCTTAACAAAGGCAAAACCAGCATCGAAGCTTAAGTTTTCTTGCATTACATAAGTCACGCCCGCGCTGTACCAGAAACGGTCGCTATCAGGAATACTCAACGTCGCTTTACCCGCTTGTTCGTCAAATGCGATACCAGCGCGTAATGTCCATTGATTGTTCAGAGTATATGTACCACCGAAAGAGTAGCGGTTATTGTCTTCGTATTTCTCAGGTTTAAAGAAACATTGACCAGCGGTGCCGTCGTTACATTGTGGGCTCGTCGCTTTTAGTTCTTTAAATGTGCTCCAATCTGTTTGCTGCCAACCGTAGTGGATAGCCCACTTGTCGTTTAGTTGGTGGAATGCAGATAGTTCGATGATAGAAGGAAGCGAAATTTGTAGTCGACCATCGACTTTTGGTGCCGTTGCGATGCCAGAGTCATAGCTACTGAACTCACCATTGTCGAAGTCTAAATCCACTTTAGAGCGATAGCCGAAACCAAAGCGGTTGTTTTCGTTGTACTCATATAGCGCACCGATGTTCCAGCCCCAGGCAAACGTATCGCCTTCCATACCAATTAGGTTGTCAGACTTTTTACTACCAGGACCAAATAGGGGAGCTAGGGCACCTTTATGACGAGTCAATTCCGCTTGCGCGTAGACAAGGTTAATACCACCACCAACACTGAATTGTTCATTGATGCGGTAAGCAATGTTTGGGTTGATATTTACAGACAGCAAAGAAGTATCGCCTGCCATATCACCGGCAGAGATATCATTCGGGTAGTCAGTGGCAACACCGTAGGTTGTGAACATACCAAGACCCCAAGCCCATTGATCGTTAATAGGGCTAATGTAGTAGCCAGCAGGAACGATTTGCAGCGGAGCTACGTCTTTTGCATGTTCTTTATGGTAAGTGTCGTAGACGTTAACTTCAGGATCGACGATGGATAGCGCACCTGAAAACTGAGCTTCTTTAAAAAGTGTCATCGCAGCCGGGTTACGCGCTAAAACGCTTGCGTTATCCGCAACCGCGCCTTCACCTGAAAATGCTCTACCAAGACCAGATGCCGAGTGTTCAGCAACCTGAAAGCCCGCAGATTGGGCATTACACGCAAACAATATTGAAATTGTAAGCAGAGAGCAGTGCTTCTTGTTCATCCTTGACCCTCCTAGGGTGTCATTATGTTAGACCGAAGTCTTTGTATTTGTTGTATGCCTTTTACACCAGTTGCTGTCGGTTAGAATTACAACTGCAATGTAAATATAATGTTAATTGTATGTTTATTATCTTGTCAAAGATTAGACGTATATTGCGTTTTAAATTTGATGCATAGGTCAAACAGCAATTAATAAGGTCATGTATTATGGTGATATTTTTATAGCAAATGGTACGACCAGACTTGTTTTGTAAATCTTATGGTTAATCGCTAACCAAACACCTGTTGTTAACATGCTTTGCGTTCTATTCCATTACAGGCATAATTCCCACTTTGTGTTTATCGCATTGGAAATCGCGTTGGAATTACTACACATCGAATTTTTGGGGAAATCGCTTAGGCTGGAAGGTTCTATGGCGGGTTGGCAACAACTGTTTTGGGATAACACTCTGGTATCACAAATTGATGCTAGTGATGATGATTCCGGCAAGACGCAACATCAATTCAAACTTTCTTCTGGAGAGCAGGTATTGAACTGCCAACTGAGCTGTGAGTTAAATTGGCAACCTTTTGACTTCAAATATCAAGCTACGGTTAATGAGACTCTTGTGGCTGAAGGAACTCGCAATGAAAAGGATATTGAGCAACAAGTTCCAGTTGAGCCGCCACCAACAGAAAAGCGCTTTAGCATCATTGGTCTTGTGTCGCTGGGAATGAAAGCGCTTAAGAGTGCGAAAGTGATTAAGGTTGCGTTAGCGTCTGCGAGTTTAGCTGCCTACTCATGGTTGTTCTCGATAGAGTTTGCGCTTGCGCTCGTTGCATGCCTGGTCTTCCACGAATACGGGCACATCCGTGCAATGAAATACTTCGGTATGAAAACGAAGGGGATATATCTCATTCCTTTTTTGGGCGGGTTGGCGCTAAGCGATGAAAAGATCAATACACGCTGGCAAGACGTTGTTATCTCGATCATGGGACCTTTCTTTGGATTGGTGTTGAGTATTGTATTTACAATTTTGTACTGGGTGACGGGAGAGATGATCTTTGCCGGCCTTGCGGTATTTAACGCCTTACTAAACCTCTTTAACCTATTGCCGATTTTACCTCTAGACGGTGGACATGTACTGAAGAGTATTACTTTCTCCATGAACTCATGGATTGGTCTAGCCGGTAGCGTCGCGACTGCAGCATTGGGTATCTATATTAGCTACGCATTCGGTTTAACGTTATTGGGATTCTTGCTCATCATGGGGATGTTGGAAGTTGTGGTGGAGTGGCGCACAAGACACCATAGTCATTTGTTGCCTTTAACTCGATATGGGCAGCTTTTCTCTTTCGCTTGGTATCTAGTGTCCATTGGAGGCTTCATTGCTATCATTTGGTATTTTGCGGGTCTTGGCGACAGCCTGTTAAGCCTGCCACTGCAAATCCTTGGTACGTAAAGGGCTAATGCGAATTAAATAAAAAGAAAGCTCCCAATGGAGCTTTCTTTTTGACTTCTATTTGCTCGTTTAACTCGTTTGAGAAAGCGAGCTAGAGAGTAGTAGGTTGCTTACACTAGATTGGCTAAGCAATTTAACCACATTTCGGTGCTTTTACGTTTGAAGCAGGCAGCGTTTTAATCGTCGCCTGCAAATCACGAATACGCGTGCTGTGTGATGGGTGAGTAGAGAAAAATTCTGGCGGTTGGGCGCCACCAGCCGCGCTCATATTTTTCCAAAGATCGACGCTTTGATTTGGATCGAAACCTGCTTTCGCCATGTACCCTAAACCCACGATATCTGCTTCGGACTCTTGCGTACGACCGTAAGGTAAAATTACCCCATATTGCACGCCAACACCAAGCGCTGCCATTGTCATTTGTTGGTATTGTTTATATTCAGATGCACCAATTGCTACATTGGCTAGAGACAATCCAGCATTTGCTAATTGGCTTTGAGACAGACGCTCATTACTGTGGTCAGCAAGTACGTGTGCAACCTCGTGACCAATTACGGTCGCTAGCTGATCTTGGTTCTTCGCCACTTTCAATAAGCCCGTGTATACACCAATCTTCCCTCCAGGAAGGGCGAAGGCGTTGACTTGGTCACTATCAAAAACCACCACTTCCCAATCTTTAAAGCCCGGCTGAGGAGGGATAGTGTCTGTGATTTGCTTCGCTACGCATTGAACATAAGCGTTGGTCTTTTTGTCTTTGCTAATCGGTATTTCTTTCTTCATTTGCTCGAAAGATTTGGCACCGAGAGAAGACATCTCTTGGTCGGAAAACATCAAGATTTGGTTTCGACCTGTCGGTGAAGCGCTACATGCTGTTAAGCCAGCAACGGTCATAAGAATTGAGGCTTTAATCCATGTTCTCATAATGGGGTCCATAAGTATTTTTTCTGTTTTGTACCAATAGTATAACGCTTAGTAAAGAAACTTTAAGCCATTCTCGCTTAACGACGTATCTCTAGGTTATTTGGGAATACATAAATCACATTATGTAATGCGTTGCGCCTTGAAGTAGCGATGCATTCAGGTCTATGCTAGACGCACTTTTAAAGACTGAGCACCAGTGCAATACTGGATGAGATAAGAGCGAACAAATGAGTATCTGGAAAAAGCCAATCGACTTGGACATTCTTAACGCCACATCAAAAAACACCATGATGGAGCATCTGCAAATCGTTTACACCGATTTTACTGATGATTCGTTATCAGCAACCATGCCTGTTTGCAGTTTTACACATCAGCCACTGGGTATGCTTCATGGTGGTGCGTCTGTCGTCTTGGCAGAGACTTTAGGCTCGCTCGCTGCAAACTTTTGTGTTGGAGAAGGCAGTTATTGCGTTGGATTAGATATTAATGCTAACCACGTCCGTGCAATGCGCAGCGGCTATGTCATTGGCACTGCAAAGCCCGTTCATCTCGGTGTCTCAACTCAGGTGTGGCAAATCGACATCGCTGATGAACGAGGTCGATTAGTTTGCACCAGTCGATTGACGATCGCCGTGAAACACCAAAAAGAAAAGTCACATTAACGAGTAGAAGACGAACATGGTTATTGAATTTTCTCTTGGTAAAATCATCGCAACGCAGCGAGAAGTCGTTATTAAACTCAATGGTAGCGGCATGGTTACAATGCAAGCACAAGTCGATGCGATTCAGTTACTTGGTCGTGGTGCAAACGTTGTTTTGGCACATGGTGCAGAAACAAAATGGTCGATCAAACTCGATGATGAAGATCAATTACGCCAACTAGCGCAAGAAATTGGTATCGACATTCAATAATTTGCATGTCTAGGTTTGCACTTTTTGCAAAAAATGAGGAAACTTAGTTTATCGTTATGAAAACTAAAATTTCCTCTTTATGAGTAGCCCTCGTTTACGTGTTCAATTCGAAACACTGTTTGAAAAATTCTCTGGTAATAACACGGAAGTTCAACTCGAAGATATTACCGATGCACTTTTCTGTACTCGCCGAAACGCTCGAATCGTCCTAAATAAATTAGAGGAAGAAGGGTGGATTGAATGGCATCCTGCCGCTGGTCGAGGAAAGCTTTCTACACTCATTTTTAAACGTAATCGCAGTGATGTTAGCGAGAACCTCGCACGCCGTTATCTAGATGAAGGTAAAATTGGTCAAGCGTTGGAGGCACTAGATAATGACGCCGCCAAGCTTACCCAAGTTATTCAAGGTTATCTTGGTCTCCAACATCGTCAAGGTGAGCAAGTTGTGCGTTTGCCGTACTACCGACCACTTGCGATGTTGAACCCTCAAAAGCCGATGCGCCGTTCTGAGCAGCATATCGCACGTCAGGTATTCAGTGGATTAACTAGACTGGATGATAATGAACACCTCCAACCGGATTTGGCGCATTATTGGGAAGCGCTTTCAGACACTCATTGGCGTTTCTATTTACGTCGAGGTGTTCGTTTTCATAACGGTGAACTACTGACCACTGACTGTGTCATTGAGAGTATTAGTGCGTTAAGCGAGTTGAATCTTTTCTCTCATATCGAAAATGTAATGTCGCCAGAGCCTTGGACGGTGGATATTCATCTTGTTCGTCCAGATAAATACTTACCACTTGCTCTGAGTGAATCCCAAGCAAAAGTACTCTTACCGAGCACGCTGCGTTCGGAAGAATTCGATAGAAAGCCAGTAGGGACTGGACCATTCCAAGTTAAAGTAAATGACGACAAGCGCTTAATTTTGACTGCGTTTGATGGCTACTTTGGGTTACGTCCTCTGTTAGACCAAGTAGAGGTGTGGGTGATCGATGAAGCCTATTCGTCAATGGTTTACCCAAGTTTGACCAAACCCCAAATGGATAAACAAGCCTCTACTGACGAGGTTGAGCTGGATCCCGGTTGCACTTTCTTACTACTGAATAAAAATACAGGTGTTGCAAAAGACCCACGTTGGGCTGAGTTTCTTAGTCAAACATTAAACAGTTACCAGGTGTATGCTCATGTACCCCAAGACAAAATCATAGAGCTGGGTGTGTTACAAGCCTTTGGCTTAAAGCCGGGCTGGATCGATCTGAGACCAAGTGTTGCGGGTGAAGTACCTCAGAAAGAGAAAGTTATTTGCGTCGCTTACCAAAAGAAGCACCCAATGTTTCCTGTTATTGCTAAAGCGATCAAAACCTTGCTAAAGCCACATGGTGTTGAGGTTGAGTTCATCCGTTATGACACGCAACCACCGTCACCAGAAGAAGTGGATATTTGGATCAAAGCAATGGGGATCGCCACCAACCGTAACGATGCGCTCGCAGGATGGTTGTTAGATTACAGTGACATTGACAAATTCAGTGCTGGATATGATTTCTCTGGTTGGGCAGGGCTGGTGGATCAATGGCGTGCTGGTCAACACAGCGATTTCCCAGCTCGTGAGTTAGGTAGGCAACTTGTGAAGAGCTGCCAAGTGATCCCTATGTTCCATTGTTGGCTAGGCGTAAACAAAGACCATAGTGGTGCGCTACAAAACGCCAAATGCAATGCACTAGGGTGGTTCGATTTCAGCAACGTATGGGTAAAACCAAAAATAAAGAAAGATGGCGAAACCGAATAAGAAGCAACCGACTAAAACCGTCGAGATATATTGCGCCAAATGTAAAGCGCAGCTGTTCAAGTACCGCAAGGGCGGCAAAGGTGCCCTCGTTAAATGTTTTAAGGAACGTATTGTTGAAGACTTTACCAACACGCCTTGCATTTGCCCTGGTTGTGAACAAGAGTTTGCAAGAGACACCTTAGTAAGAGGAACGCCTGCCTACAAGATGATTGGTGGTAAGGTAACGATGAAGTAAGAGTAAGTTATGAGCGAACAACACGAATACTGTATGGTCTTGAGTACTTCTGGTACAGAGAAGAACCGGGACGAAATCATCAAAGGGCTACTGGAAGGGCAGTTAGCCGCTTGCATTCAGACGATGGCAATAGAGAGTCATTATGTGTGGAAAGGTGAAGTCTGCAGCGACAATGAATGGTTGTTGATCATCAAGACACGCAAAGATCTCTATGCATTAGTAGAAGATAAAATAAAAGACCTGCACGAGTATGAGGTCGCTCAAATCGTACAGGTCCCAATTGTCGAAGGTTTTAACCCGTATTTAGAATGGCTTCGCCAGTCGACGCTGAGTTGTCAGTAAAAGTAACGACACAATTGCTCCCATGGTGTCGCACAACATGTCTTTCTGGGCATCCCATATATCACCCTGTGAACCCAGAAAGGCAATACCCTCATCACCACCAGCTATTGCCGCATACCACCATTCAATGATTTCGTAACCAGCTGCGAGTGACATAATCGCAAACAACGCAAACCAAGATGCAAATCCGGAACTGATCCTTTTCTTGTTAATTAGATATTCAGCAATAGGATAGGCATACAAGCCGATAGAAAAGTGAGCGACGCGGTCAAAGTTATTACGCTCAGAGCCAATTAAGTTATTAAACCAATCAAATGGGACTTCTGCGAAGGTATATTTTGCGCCGATCGTATGAAGGCATAACCAAATAAACATCAGTACATAGGCTGTGTTACTAAACTGATAGCGAATAGACAGTGCCCAAATGGCAATAAGAATACCGATAGCTGGTACGATTTCCGCGAACCAAACTGCGCGTGAACTTGGCTCGAGAGCAGAATATAGAAAAACGATGGCGTAGAAAATGGTCAAACCCAACAGGGTAGAAGTGCTTTTCATACAGAAATTGATCCTTCAATTAAATACTGACTCTATGATTACACTTAATTGAACGGTGTGCAATTAATAAATTTAACAAGGAGATGATTACTTTTTATGTTGATATATTGCCAAACTGCTCAACAATAAAACGTTTGCGCGTAAACATTTCATTAAAGTTTGATTTACAACATACCCATCCATAGAATTCACCGTTCAGTCTAATAAAAAAGAAGTAAAGTCATGAAACTGGAAACTGTCGATTATCTTGCTGACGATGCTGCTCAACAGTTCGTCACCTCACTGCGCGAAACGGGTTTTGGTGTTCTTAAGAACCATCCAATTCCTCAAGAGCTGGTCGAATCTATTTACAAAAACTGGTACGAGTTTTTCTGCTCAGAGCAAAAGAACGATTTCCACTTCAATGTTGAAACACAAGACGGATATTTTCCACCATCAGTTTCTGAAGTTGCGAAAGGTCATTCAGTCAAAGACATCAAAGAGTACTTTCACGTGTACCCTTGGGGTCAGATGCCAGAACAGTTAAGAGAAGAGATTTTAGAGTACTACGAGCGCGCTAATGCATTCGCTCAAGAACTGCTTGGTTGGGTAGAAGAATACGCACCAAAAGACGTTCAAGAGAAATTCTCAATTGCGCTGTCAGAGATGATTAACAACAGCGATAAAACGCTACTTCGTGTTCTTCACTATCCACCAATGACGGGTGAAGAAGAGCCTGGCGCAATTCGTGCTGCCGCGCACGAAGACATTAACTTACTAACGGTTCTGCCAGCAGCAAACGAACCTGGTCTGCAAGTAATGAGCAAAGAAGGTGACTGGTTAGATGTGCCATGTGACTTCGGTAACTTGATCATTAACATCGGTGATATGCTGCAAGAGGCGTCTGGTGGCTACTTCCCGTCAACAACGCACCGCGTGATTAACCCAACTGGTGGTCGCCAAGAAAAGTCGCGTATTTCGCTTCCGCTTTTCTTGCACCCGAAACCAGATACGGTACTTTCAGAGCGTTACACTGCGCACAGCTACCTGATGGAACGTTTAAGAGAATTAGGCGTTATTTAAGTTAACGAGATCTTGCTTCAAAAGGCTGATGGTTTATGACTGTCAGCCTTTTTGTGTTTATGGTACAAATTGACTAGCTTTATATAACAGGTACTTAAACGGTTAGGGGATACATGGACGAACAACTCAATGTTTGCCAAAACAGTCAGCAATACATGGAAAACCCATTATTGTGGCCCATTTTAGACATCCTCAGAAAGCAGCCTTCAAATTGGAAGGTGCATACTTTAGCTCATGAGCTCAGCCAAAAGGGCTACATACAACAGTTAGATGAATCTCCGGATAAAGATCTTTTCAAGCGAAATTTCTTATTAATGAACGCGCTCTATCAATTGCAAGAAACGCTTTATCCCGATGGTTGGTTGCAAGTCGAAGCAATGAATATTGTGCTTATGTCCGCCATAGAAGCCTCTCGCCACAGCGTTGATACCAATGATCCCCTAAGAGAGTATTACCTTGATTGGAAGAACTACGAAGCGGACGAAGGCGAGGTGCGCCGACTACTTAATGATTTCTGGAGTCGATATCAACGTTACATCGGGGGAAATGTCTCTGATGACCTAGACCGAAGTAAAGCACTACATTTGTTTGAGCTAGATGCAGACGCAACCCGAACTGAGATTCGCCGACAATGGCGTAAGCTGGCATTACGTTGGCACCCAGACCGAGAGAACGGTAATGCAGATAGGTTTAGAGTGCTATGCAATGCTTGGAACGTACTTCGAAACGGATAATGAATTCGTTTTAAGTTACATTGTCACGTGTTGGGCGTCATGATTCGTACAAGATTAAAAAGGCAGCGTTTATCGCTGCCTTTTGTTAGCTGCTCGTTGGGTATTAACGAGAAGGTTTGAACTGAGACTTACGCATACGGTTCAGCGCTGCCATTACGTCCAATGTACGAGGTTTCGCTAAGTCGCCTTGTTTAGGCAAGGTCGCGTACCATTCACCAGTAAGCATGTCTTCGATTTCTTTTGCAGGGTGGTTACACCAACCCGGAAGTTGAGCAATTTGGAACCACAACCAACCAATCGTGTTTACTTCATCCGCTGACTCAAGTTGCTCAAGCGCACTTAGATCTGCGAATTCTTTACCGAAGCGAAGAGAATCTTTGCCTTTTGCATTCACACGGAACTTGCCGTCTGTCAGGATGTTCATTAGCGCTACACGGTTTAACGCACGAGGGCGGAATGTTTGCAAGCTTTCTTCTGACTCGTTGTGGCGCTGAGTCGGATGTTGTGCAATAACTTGCTTCGCTTTTTCTGTTACATCAACTGCTTGGTAATCGTGCATTTGGATAACGGTATCTGCAACATCTAGGTAGTCACCTGAGCCACCCATAACGATGATGGTCGAGATTTCAAGCTCATCACGCAATTGTCCGATGCGATCTACCAAAGGCGTGATAGGCTCGTCGCCTTTGGCAACCAATGCCTGCATACGTTCATCACGAATCATAAAGTTAGTTGCTGACGTATCTTCATCAATAAGCAGTGAACTAGCGCCGGCCTCGATAGATTCTTGCAACCAAGCGGCTTGAGAGGTTGAACCAGAGGCGTCTTGCGTAGAGAAATCTGCCGTATCTTTACCCATTGGTAAATGGTTGATGTAGTTAGATAAATTCAAGTGATGAACGCAGCGACCGTCTTCTGCACGAATCTTCATCGCGTTCGCATCAGTGACGATGTATTCGCGACCATCACCAGGAATGTGATCGTAAATAGAGCGTTCAATCGCATTTAGCAACGTTGATTTACCATGGAAGCCACCACCAACAATCAATGTGATGCCTTTTGGAATACCCAAACCTGTTACGTAACCTTTGTTTGGCGCATGCAAAGTTACTTGAAGTGACTCTGGCGCTTTAAATTCAACCGCGTCTTTCATCGGCAAGTCACAGTTACCTGCAATACGCGGAAGGATGCTGCCATTCGCCACAAAAGCGACTAGATTGTTTGCTTCAAGTTGCTCGCGCAGAGACGCTTGGTCTTCAACCACTTTACAGTGCTCAATCAATGCGTCTTTGTTCAGCTCGCGCTCTAATGTTGCGCGACGAATAAACTTCGGCAAGTAGAAAGTCAGAATGTTATTCGCTTTTTTGCCAAGAACAGAGCGACCTTCGGCAGGCAGGTTAACACGGAAGCGAAGCTCAATACCTTCTTCAGTGAAAAGTACTGCCGTATTGTCCAAAACGGTTTGACCGCTAAGTGAGATAGCTACGGTATTCTCTTGCTTTGCAAACTCATCAAAGCTACGCGCAATGAAGTCACGAGCTGCACGCTGGAATGCTGGAGATTCATCTTTTAGCCATTCGAGACCGGTCAAAGACCACGCGCGAGTTGCACGTAGGCGAGAAGCAGATGCGTACGGGTCACCTTGTACGTAGTCGATGTACAAGTCGAAATCACCGAAGTCGTATTGACCTTTGATTTGTTGGTATGCGCGGTAGTTCTGCTTTTCGATTTTCTTAAGCGTGGCAGTCAACTGATCCATGAAGATAATGGCCTTTTTATTGGAAGCGGGCGGCGATTATAGAAACCACCGCCAACAGAGTAAAGGAAATGCTTAGGAAGAATAGGTGTATTGACCACCTAATAGGTTTTGATTAAACAAACTTTGTTCGAATTCATTACAAGGCATTGGCTTACCATACAAAAAACCTTGTCCGATATCGCAGCCTTCACCAATTAGAAACTGCTCTTGTTGGCTGGATTCAATACCTTCAATGACAACTTGGAGATCAAGCTTTTTAGCAATATGGATAATGGAACAAATAATGGCTCTGTCATCGTCGGATTTTTCCATCTGCTGAACAAAGCTTTTATCAATTTTAATCGCGTCAAAAGGGTATTTCTTCAAGTAACTGAAAGAGGCATAGCCTGTCCCAAAGTCATCTAGTGACAGTGTAACACCAAGCTTGTGTAGTTTATTCAACGTGTTACGTGCAACGACTTCATCTGCGATTAAAGCGCTCTCAGTCACTTCTAGCTCAAGGAAGTGTGCTGGTAGATGGAAGGTTTCAAGTAGATGTTCTATCTGTTCGGCAAAGTTAACGTTTTGCAATTGTATAGGCGAAACATTAACGGCAATTTTGAAGTTATCCACTAACTCAGACCATTGCTTGGCTTTGTCTATGGCTGTGCGTAAAACGAATGAACCCACCTCAAAGATCAAGCCGTTTTGCTCTGCCATATGAATTAGCGCTTCATTTGAGACATCACCTAAGACAGGATGACGCCAACGTAACAGCGCTTCTGCACCTATCCATTTGTGTGTGTGGGGAAGCACCTTAGGTTGGAAGTACAACATCAGGTCATCATTACGAACTGCCTGTAGAAGGTAGCTTTCTAGTTGATTGTGGTTGTTGAGATCTTGCGTATGACTTTCGCAGAAATAATTGTATGACTCGCCAGACTCTTTGCACAACAACATTGCATAGCAAGCATTTTGCAGCAGTTGCTTGGCATGGCTGTTTCGGTGAGCTTGGACGACACCAATGTAAGAATGAAGATGCACTTCATTGTCATCGATATAAAAATTGCCAACGCTCACATGAGTAATTTCGTCGAGTAAATGTTGGACTTTCGGCTCGATATCTTCGCCTGAAACAATGAGCACAAGATCGTTGGAGCTTGGTCGCCCTGTGACAAAATAACTGGATTCACTGTGACCAAGACGAAAGCGAAACTCCTTCAACACTTCGTCGAAAGCTTCGAATCCGTATTTGGTTTGGATGCTACGGGCGTTACTGAATCCAATGTTAATCACGACCAAAGATTGCTCGTCATGGTTGATGGACTCAATGACTTCGTCTAGTTGTTCTTCTAAAGCAGCGCGGTTAAGAAAACCAGTGCCTTGGTCATGAGTTTGCTGATAGTTGACTTGTTTCTCGGCAGCTTTGCGTCTGTCGATCTCTTTCGTCAATGAATAACTGAGTTGCGCAAGGTCGGTAGTGCGCGTTTCGACTCTGTTTTTTAGTTCGCTATTTAGCCTTACTAATTTGTGTTGCTGGAATACAACCGCAAGTTGCGCCTCGATAGATTCTTTGAAAGAACTTAATAACTCACGGTAGGTGTCGCTGTATTGGTTCTCTTTAGTATCTAGCATACAGATGGTACCGAAGGTTTCACCGTTCGGCCAGTACAAAGGCAGCCCACAATAGGAGATCATACCAAGTTTGATATCCGGGTTGTCTTTCCATTCCTGGTCTTTGAGTGCATTCGAGACCAGGAGTTCGCGCTTGTGTTGAATGACATGTTCACAATACAGACCATGTCCAAGGGCTTCTTTGTCACCCACTCTATAGGGGTTATTTTCCGTTTCGCTAGAGGTATTGACTTCGATATGCTCTGGATGCACACGCATGATAAGCGTAGTGGGAACATCCGCAATGCGGGCTAACAAGTTGACGATGTTTTGCCAACTTCTCCGCATTGAATCGGGGATCTCATAATCCAAGGTTTGCAATGTGCCCATAAAGGTAATCCTTTCCCGTAAGTTCACGTCCTGTGAATGAAAGTCGTTGTAATTTTTATGTGAGCTTATTCTTGTTGTTGAGTAGTTATTTAACCATTCGTTTAGTTTAAGTATAGGGGCGGCAGAACCCGAAACAAAAAAAAGTCCTGAAAACCTTTCAGGACTTTGAAATACTTGGCACTATCTCAGTAGTGAGACGCTAGAATCCAAGTGCAAGCCTATGGCTTGAGCGCCTTGAGTGCTTTCATCGATATATCTTGAGAGTAATCGACGCCTTCAAAGTTGAAGCCATTTAGCTTCATAAATTCGTCTTTGAATCCAGCATAGTCACCCACTTGTTTGAAGTTATCTGCGTTCATTTGTGAAAGAAGTTCACTGACTTCTTTCTGAACTTGAGGATCTAACTCCAGATCATCGATTCGAATCAAACGTTCACCATCGACAGGTACTTTTTCTTGGTCGTACAACTTCGTCGTGAACAGACGTTGCATCTGCTCGATACAACGTTCGTGGGTGCCTTTTTCCTTCATCACACGATAAAGAGCGAGTAGGTAAGGACTGAGAGCAGGAATAAACACACTCGCTTTTGTGACAAGCGCTTTACACACGGTCGCGTAAGCGCCACCACCAAAGTTTGCCATCTTTATGTTCAATGCATGACTGGTTTGGTGTAAATCGACTTTTGCACGACCTAGCGTGCCATCAAGATAAATTGGGTGTGTGACTTCGGGTCCCATGTAAGAGAAGGCGATCGTTTTGCAGCCTTTTGCCACCGATTCAGAGTTGATCAGCGTATCGATCCAGCTTTCCCAATCTTCTCCGCCCATCACCTTAATTGTTGCTTCAGCTTCTTCTTCTGATGCAGGAGCAAGAGTGGAGTCTATCCACTGATCGTTTTCCAGCATAATCGATGCACCAGTGACAGATTCACCAATAGGTTTGATGACACTGCGCCAAAACTCGTCAGATTCTGCCTTCGGACGAACACCAGTCGCCAAGCTGTAAATGACTAAATCTACTTCACCTTCAAAGTGAGTTTCGATAGCTTCGATTACTTGGTTGCGCACAGAATCAGAAAAAGCATCGCCCACGATGTTTACTGCTGTTCGACCGTGATGAGTCGCTTCTTCTTTAAAGTAAATGTTGTTGTACCAACCAGCACTACCAACGCCCTTATCAGATGGTCCACGCTCGAATGAAACGCCGATCGTGTCGGCCTCAGCGCCGCCAAAGGTGAGGGCGATGCGAGCAGCCAATCCGAAGCCGGAAGACGCACCGATGATCAAAACCCGTTTGGGACCATTTTGGATCTGCGGAGCTTGTTTTACGTAATTAATTTGCTCTTTGATGGAAGCGCGGCACCCATACGGATGTGCCGATCGAGCTACAACACCTTGAATTAACGGTTCTATTTGCATTGTTATTATCTAACCTTGGTGAATAAGATGCCGAGTAGAGTAACGTAAAGTTTGGTAAAACTTATTGAGCTAGACCATCAAAATTAGAGATGTTTAACCAATTCTTGCGCAACGAAGTCTGCGATAAAAGGCTGAGCTTCTGGTTTTGGGTGCAGACCATCATCCATCATCCATTCAGGTTTAATGATGACGTGCTCTAAGAAGAAGGGCATCAGAGCCACTTTTTGGTGTTCAGCAAGCTTAGGGTAAATATCGTAGAACATATCGCTATAGCGCTTACCGTAGTTTGGTGGCACACGGATTTGCATCATCACAACATCCGCACCAGAATCTTTGATCATGGTAATCATTTTCGATAAGTTCGACGTAATAAGTTTAGGTGGGAATCCACGAAGACCATCGTTGGCACCGAGTTCAATAAGGACGACGTCAGGAGTGTGCTGCTCAAGGAGAGCTGGCAAACGCGCAAGACCATTACCTGTGGTGTCCCCTGAGATACTGCCATTTACAACTTTTACATCTTGACCATGTTCTAGTAACGCATCAGGAAGTAAGCTAGGCCAACTCTCTTCGATTGGCATTTGATAGCCAGCGCTTAGGCTGTCACCCAAAACAAGCAACTTTTCGTTCGCCTGCGCAGAAGCGGAAAGACAGAAAAAAAGAACTAAGGAAAGTATACGAATCATGCAAACACCTGTACTTAAAGCACCTATTGTTCAAGCTAATTTAGTTTCTAAACAAGTCTCTACTAATCAAGAACATTTAACAATCCTTAAAAATGTAAATGTTGACATTCGAAAGGGTGAGAAGATTGCCATCGTTGGTACCTCTGGCGCGGGCAAGTCTACATTGATGACACTGCTCGCTGGATTAGATACACCAACCTCAGGCGAAATCACCTTATTAGGGCATGAGCTTTCAAAGTTAGACGATGAAGCTCGTGCAAAAATTCGTGCGGACTCGTTGGGTTTCGTATTTCAAAGCTTTCTTCTCATTCCAAGTTTGAGCGCATTACGAAATGTCACGTTACCTTGTCTTCTACGTGGTGAAGCTGAAGATGATGCAAGAGCAAAAGCATTGCTGACAGCGGTTGGGCTGGAAAAGCGTCTCGACCACTTACCAAGTCAATTGTCGGGGGGAGAACAACAGCGTGTCGCTCTTGCACGGGCATTTATGACTCAGCCAGAACTGCTGTTTGCCGATGAACCAACGGGAAACCTCGACCATCAAACCGCCGAAAGAGTCATCGAGCTTCTGTTTGATTTGAATGAACAGCATGGCACAACGTTAGTACTGGTTACTCACGACAGTCATTTAGCCAGTCGTTGTGACCGTGTATATCGAATGGAAGCAGGCGAGTTGCAGGAGGAGGTGATATGTCCGTGATCTCTTCAAGTGAGCAAGACTCAACTCAGATGCCTAAGCAGGCTAAACAATCGCCAAACAAAAGCTTAGTACGTTGGAGTTTCGGTGAAATCCGTCAAGGAAATTTATGGCCGATCAGTGTTGCCTTAATTCTCGTGATTGCCAGTATCTTTGCGCTCTCGGCTCTGGCAGAAAGAATGGAGCAGGTGATCGTTAAGCAAGGTAAAGATGCGTTAACAGCAGATGCTGTTTTTGTGTCTGCTAATCCTATACCAAATACTTTGTTGGCTGCTACCGACGAGATGCCACGCTCTACCATGACACGATTCGCTACCATGGCATTCAGTGATACTGGCATGCAGCTTATCTCTGTTCGTGCCGTTGATGAGCAGTACCCTCTGATGGGTGAATTAGTCTTGGACAATAACTCAGCCGGCCACGTCAAAGAAAACCAGCTATGGCTTGATGAACGCATCATGGCGCAGCTTGATGTTAAAAAGGGTGACGCTGTCACCATTGGCGATGCGGACTTTATCGTTTCAGGTGCAGTTTTGATGGAACCAGGTTTGAGCTTTAACCCATTCCAACAAATGCCTTCAGCCTATATTCATCAAAGCGACGTTGAAAAAACAGGGGCAATCCAGTTGGGGAGCCGTGTTCAATATCGTTTGTTTTTAAAAGGCGACGATGCAACATTAACGCAACTGCAAGACAGTACTGAATTGTCACCAAGTGATCGCTGGAGAACGCAAGATACAGCAAGTCGAAGTAACGAAGTCTTCGAACGAACAACTCAATACCTGTCTTTGACGGTTGCTATTGTTATCATCATGGCGGCAACGACGTTGGTTTTGACTTGCCAAAGCTACGTGAACAGCCGAACGCAAACCATCGCAATGTTGAAAAGCTTGGGGGCGAGTCGCCGCTGGATTGAAAAGTGGCTTTTGATTCAAGTCACCATTTTGCTGCTTAGTGCCAGTATTGTTGGTCTGCTATTAGGTAGTGGTTTGGAGTATTTGTTGCGAATTCCCCTCAGGGATTTGTTGCCTAATCCACTGCCTAGTTACGGTGTCACTCCTGTATTGATTTCAGTTGTATCAGCGGTTCTTATTACTGTTCCAGCGCTTGGGATTCCCTTACTCGGATTAATCAAAACACCTGCTCTAGAAGTTCTTCAACAAGGTTCTGGCAAACGCTCTTGGAAACGCATGTGGCTTATCTTAGTGCCCGTCGTGCCTTTGCTTATCCTTTATGCAAACAACACTCTGGTTTGGATTGTACTTGCGGGCATTGCGATGTTATTTGTCGTGCTTGCGGCAACGAGCGTTGCGCTCACTAAGTTATTTGCTCGAGTTTCTACTCGACCAGCAATGAAGCTTGCACTCAGTCGAATCAATCGCACACCAGTTACCAGTGGTTTGCAGTTTGGCGCTTTATCGCTTTCTCTGATGTTACTTTCGATAATTTGGTTAGTACGTAGCGATATTCTTGCTGATTGGTCGAGAACACTTCCTGCGGACGCACCTAACGTATTTGCTTTGAATATCGCTGATTACGAACTAGACAGTTATCTAGAAACATTGGACAAAAACAACGTGACGCGGTCACGAGCTTTCCCAATCATTCGTGGTCGATTAGCAGAAATTAATGATGTAAGCGTTAAAGAGATTAAATCAGAGGGGCAAGGCTCAGATGCCGTGAGTCGTGAACTTAACCTCACTTGGGGGGAGACACTTCCTGAGTACAACGATGTCATATCTGGTGAGTGGAAAAACAAAGCCAGTGTATCGGTAGAAGCACAGGTCGCAGATGAACTGGGTATCGAACTTGGTGACAAATTGCGGTTTGTTATTAACAGCCAAAACTTCGATGCCACTGTTGATAGCATTCGTCATGTTGAGTGGCGTGATATGAAGCCTAACTTCTATTTCATCTTTTCGTCTGACGTGATGGCAAGCTTACCAGGCTCTTATTTGATCAGTTATCGTATCGACGATGATAACAATGCATTGTTGACGTCGATGTCACGTGCACATCCGACGGTCTCCGTACTCGATATTCGAACCATGGGTGACAAAATCCAAACACTTATTCAACAAATTGTATCGGCAATCACCATATTGGCATTACTTGGTGTAGTGGCTGGTCTTTTGCTGATATTTACATTGCTTCGTTTGAGTTTGTCTCAACGCCAGCAGGAAATTCGACTCTATCGAACATTGGGGTCAAGTAAGAAGCGTATCAACACTACGCTATGGGCTGAATACGGCATTATGGCAATGGTGGCGAGTGGCGTTGCAGTGTTTGCAGCAGAGGTCTGTGTCGCTGCTGTGATGAAATATGGCTTTGAGCTTAATGCGCAGATCCACCCTGAATTGTGGATAGCTTTACCTTTCGCTACGTTTGTTGTTCTTGCTTTAGTGGTAATGAGCCTTTTGAAAAGATTGTTAACGCCAGTAAACACTTAATTAGCCTCCGTTTAACTACCGCGGATGCACTCCATGACAGTTTTATTTTAGTTATCCACAAAAACGGTGGATAACTTTTGGGATAACTGAGTCGTTAGTAAAGTGGGGTGTTTCCGCAGGCTTTATGCCATGGGTGTTAGCGTAAAAATATTATTCACACAGGGTCAAAAACACGCTTTCCTAACAACCTCGTCAAGCACTTTTTTCGGAAATTTTTTGCTCTCAAAAGTAACTTTTGACGTATACCGTTAACAAACGCAAACCCATGAACTTTTTGTGATTTTAATCATACTCAAACCCGAGTAGAATCGACACTAAGTAAAGATTTCTCCTTATAAAATTTTCAGTGAAGCAATGAAGTCTGAGTTTCCAAATCGTAAAGATAAACACATCGCTATCGTTGGTGGTGGCGTAGCAGGTTCAACTGCTGCGATTCACTTTGCCGAGTTAGGTTTTAAAGTGTCCGTAATCGAAAAAGGGGTATCGTTGGTGAATGGTCCCCCAATATGCCATTTGCATGCCGGCGGCAACCTGTATCGAGAGATTTCTGAACAACAATGTTTAGATCTTCTAACCCAGTCTATTGAGACAATTCGCTTGTATCCCCGTTCACTGAATATTCGTCCGACTATTATTGCTGTTCCGTATTCAGACGGTGGTGATCCAGAAACTTTGTTACCACGACTGGAAGTGATTAAACGTGCTTACCAAACGCTGGTTGCCCAAGACGCTCGAAACCAAGTTCTAGGTGAACCTGATGAGTACTACAAACTCTACTCGAAGGAAGCGTTACTACAACTTGCGAGCCAAACTCAACCAGAACAGCCTCAAAGCATTGATGAATGGTGCATCCCATTTGCTCAGCATGCCGATCTAGATGAGCTTAAATACCCGGTTGTGGCGGTTCAAGAGTATGGTTGGAGCGTATTCCGTCTTGCTGCAATAGCGAACATGACTTTAGAGCAGATGCCAAAAGTCGATGTAATTACACAAGCGGAATTGGTGGAGTCTCATTGGAATGGTTCTGCTTGGACTTTGGCTTATACGAAAGATGGTTCTGAACATGCGTTGAACTGCGACTTCTTAGTGAATGCGTGCGGTTTTGAAACCGGAGTCGTGGACGACAAGGTAGGTGTCCGGCGTGAACGTCTTGTTGAGTTTAAGGCAGCATACGTCACTCGTTGGAACGAATGTACTCAACAATGGCCAGAGGTTATTTTCCATGGTCCTCGTGGTACTGATAAGGGCATGGCTCAATTAACACCTTATGGTGATGGTTATTTTCAACTACATGGGATGACCAAAGGTATTACGTTGTTTGACGATGGCTTAGTCGAAAGTTCACAGGCTTCTGCGCAGCCAGAACTACCGACAAGTTTGTTGTCGAAAATACGTCATGGTTGGCGTCAAGAGATACTTGATGAACGTACCGACAATGCGATAGCACACATGGCTCAGTTCATTCCAGATTATCACACGGCAGTAAGAGGTGGTAAGGCGTTATTTGGTGCTCAGCAGATCCCAGGGACAGATCCAGTACTGCGAGCCGCGGACGTCACGTTTGAAGAAAATAACTACGCGCGTATCGAAGTGGTTAAAGCGTCGTCTACATTACTCGCTGCGCAGAAAATGGCGCAATATTGGTTTGATATTGAACCTAGCGATAACGTCGAGCAGCAGCATCCTGTGACTGTCCATTGGACTGATCAAGAAGTAGAGGATTGTGCGATCAAACTGACCTATGAGCGTGGTTATCCGCAAGCATTAGCAGAGCGCTACGGTATGTAACATCCGCGCTTGATACTAAACTACTAGAAGGGCTCAATAACCAAAAAATTGAGCCCACTGACACCATACATCTTGTAGACCTTGTCTATCTCCTCGTATAAAGCTCACGGATTGTCCCGGTTTTGCCTGAGCCAAGCGCGGCAAATCAATCCTAGCGACGCAGCCAAACTTAGGATACCCCCCAATAGTCTGATGATCATTTAACAAAATGATTGGTTTCCCGTCGTTTGGTATTTGGATAGACCCAAGCGCAATACCTTCAGATAAAATGCCATCGTAAGGAGGAGTGATAGTTTCACCTTCTAGGCGATAACCCATGCGATTCGAGTTTGGCGATATTTCAAATATCGTGGAATAGAAACGGTCGATCGCTTCTTGAGAGAAGTCGTTGTATTGATAACCCTCAATAACGCGAAGCTTGATAGGAAGGTTATAATCAGGCTTAAAACGAAAAGTCATTTGCTTGGACTTTCGGCTAGGGAGTGCGTGTGGGTTGAAACTTAAGATGTCTCCAGCTTTCAATGCCAAGCCATTTTGTTCGATGCCTCCTAAGGATTCTCTTAATACTGTTGATGAACTCCCTAAATGTTTCTTGACATTAAAACCGCCTTTCACGGCTAAGTAAGCTCGAAGACCATTGCGTGGCATTCCAAACTTAAGTGTTTGTCCTTTTTTTAACGAAAAGTCAGACCAATTGGTGAGTGCTATTCCGTCAATAGAAGCGTTTAAATCGCCCCCACAAATAGAAAGGTGACAGTCTTCTAGTGCTTTGAAGCTGGCATTCCCAAGCGTAATTTCAATGACTGAGCAATTCACAGGATTCTTTAATAGATGATTTGCCCAACTGTAAGCGTAATCATCAACCGGACCGCCTTGCGTAATACCAATATGCGCGAGCCCAAAACGACCGAAATCTTGAATTAATGAAAGTGGACCTGGCTTCTCTACGATTAAACCTGAAAAACTCATAATTTGCCCCCTAAATTGATGTACTCCTGTCTAGTGATTGAACCAAAAGTGACCTTGTCACCAACTTCAAAAGGAATAAATGGAGGCGTATCAGTGAACAACGAGATGGGTGTTCGACCTATGATGTTCCAGCCTCCAGGGCTATCTGAAGGGTAGACAGCGGTTTTACTGTCCGCTATCGCGACGCTGCCGGCTGGAACGTGAGTGCGGGGGGTATTGTGTCGTGGCATGTGTAATGCCTTTGGTAAGTCTGAAAGAAACGCGAACCCTGGCGCAAAGCCGATTGCTGATACCGTGTAAACCGTTTTGGTATGCAGATCGATCAATTCAGCCAACGGCAAACCAGCATCGTTGAATCGTTCTAAATCGAGCGCGGTCTTTTCTGAGTAGTAAACCGGAATGGAAATGTAGTTAGGTTGCTTATTATCCATCGAGCGGACATCAAAACGAGTAACGAGTTGGTTCAATTCTTTGAGGATGATGGATTCGTTAATTCTAAAGGGCAGGTAATCGATCAAAATAGTTCGGTATGACGGAACAACATTCATGATAATGAGGTTAAGTTTATCGGCAATCTGATGTGCTAACTCACCAATGTGTTCGACGGTCACCGCTTCATGAAAGCGAATCAGAATACTGCATTCAGAGATAGGAGAGATTGAAAACTGCCCTTGATTCATTAATTTCCTCCGGTGTAGAGACTTTGGCGAATCTTTTGAATCAATGCGATGGATTCGTCATTATCTCCGTGGACACAAATTGTGTCAGCTTCTAACAAAATATATTGACCCGATGCCGTTTTGACTCTTCCTGATTCAGCAAGCATTTTGACTTGTTCTAATATAGCGTGTTCGCTGTTTAAGACCGCATTAGGTTGTGTTCTGGGTGTGAGCATTCCATCATCTTGATACAGACGGTCCGCAAAGGCTTCAAATAGCAGAGGTACATCAAAATCATCTGCTATTTCGAGATACTTTTCATTTTCTTGAGAGGCGAGGATCATTAGTGGAACTTTAAAAAGTGCCGCTGCTTTCACTACGGCGAGAAAAACGCCATCGCTTTGCATCATATCGTTATAAAGCGCACCATGGGGTTTGATATATCCTATGTCGGTATACTGCGCTTTGCACAAAGCTTGTAACGCGCCAATTTGATAAATCACCATGTTGGTAATTTCATCATTGGTCATTTTTAAGCTCCGACGACCAAAGCCTTGTAGGTCGGGATAACCAGGATGAGCACCAATTTCAACGTCGTGTTGGTTAGCGAGAGTAATCGTATCGTGCATGACATTAGGATCAGATGCGTGAAATCCACAAGCGATATTCGCCATGTCAATGTGAGGCATTACACTCTCATCGGCACCCATTTTCCACGCGCCATAGCTTTCGCCCATGTCGCAATTCAGTGTCAGTTGCTGGTTATTCAATGTCATACGTTTATAAAAGTCCAAAGTATGCTTTAAAAATGCAGGAAATTACGTTTAAGTTCAGTGACTAACTTCATTCTTCAAGAAGAAGATTATCAAATGAAATGGTGAAAAGATCGTCGTGTTCTTTGAAATGATCCGAAATTTTAAGAAAATCATGACTAATCAGTCCAATAATTGAGATTTACGGCTTCATTTCAAGATTTGTCGTGTTAGTCTTGGCTCTTCTTTTTTGTGTGATAGTTTGCATAGCAATCCTTTCGTTATTTTGATTGCTTTCTGCGACAGGAATATATATGTCATTACGAGCAAAGCTAATATGGCCGATTCTCGCTTTCATCACGGTCATCTTTGTTACATCTCAAAGTTACACGTCATATAACACTTATCAGTCCGCCAAACATGAATTGGTCGAACAGACCAAAGTTCTGATCAATGATGCTTCTCACTCAATTAAAGATGCGCTTGCAACAAAGAACAAGCCAAAAGCGCAAACCATTTTGGCTGATCTGCTTAAGAAGCCAAACGTATCACGCGTAAAGCTTTACGACAAAGACAATAATCCATTTGCTGTATTTGCTTTGGATGGCTTTGCTGCACCTTCGCCGACAGTTAAAGAGCGAAGTCGTCTGCATGAAGTAGGATACGCACTATCTGCACACTTTCTGTACGTTTTTGAGCCTATTATTCACGAAGGACAAGTCATCGGATCGATTAGGGTGACGTTGTCACGAATTCCATTGTTCGAAGTACGAGATGCATTGCTACAAGACGGTGGGCTGTTCTTAGTCATTCTTTTAGCTGGTGGAGTTATGTTCTACTTTGGGGTTGAACGACGAGTTCTTCGTCCCATAGAGGAAGTCAATCGAGCGTTGCAAGATTTAGCTAACGGGCATCACCTTAGTGGAAGGATTCACCATAAATCAAAAGACGAGGTCGGTGCATTGGTCGCTTCTTTCAACTTTATGGTTGAAAAACAGCAGCGACTTGAAAAGCAGCGCAAACATAGCTTGGAAGTGCTAGAGCGCCGTAAGGTGTTCGCCGAAGAAGTGATTGATTCTATTCAGGATTCGTTAATAGTAACGGACAACTTAGGGAGAGTGATTCATTGTAATACTGCTACGCAACGTATTTTTGAACATACTTACCAAGGGATAGAAACGGCAAACATTTGCGATCTAATCCAGACCAAGACGCCAAACGAGCTTGGACAAATACTAAGCCGAGGGCTCGAATGTGATGATATCCACCTGGAAAGTGGTGAAGGGAAGCAACAGCTAAGTTTAACCAGCCGACGCTTAGCGAAAAACGGCTATATGCTTTTCGTAATTCAGGACATCACAGAGATTGAAGAAGCAATGAATCGCCAAAGAGTAGCGGGTCGTGTATTTGAAAGCAGTCAAGATGGCTTAGTGGTGTTGAACCACCAAGGTATTATTACCATGGTTAATCCAGCAGTGACGAAGCTGGTCGGTGTAGAAGCTGACCAATTAGTGGGTAAGCCGTTCATCAAATCAATTCGCTGGAGAAAGCTACAAGCTATGATGCCGAGCATTCAAGAATCTATTGAAAACTATGGTATGTGGCAAGGAGAAGTGATTGAGAAGAACCATCTAGGTCAACTCGTACCAATGTTTGCAAAGGTTAATTGCATTAACAAGAGCGATGACCAAAACACTTATGACATGGTCATCATTCTAACCGACCTATCAAGTGCAAAAGAGATGGAGCGTTTGGAGTATCTTGCACATCACGACGCCTTAACCGGGTTGGCAAATCGTTCTAAGTTCCACCTAGAGCTCGAAGAATTGGTACAAAGATCAGGCTATTTGCGCGACGAATTCGCGGTACTTTACTTGGATTTAGATGGCTTTAAGAATATCAATGACACTTATGGTCATGATGCCGGTGACGAAGTGCTCAAACAAGTGGCAGACCGGATGGCTGCGGCAACTCGACATAGCGATTTGATTGCTCGTTTATCGGGAGATGAATTTGTCATGTTGGTCAACCCAGCAAATCAGAAGGTCGTAACAAGGATTGCAGAACAGTTACTTGAAACGGTTTGCTCTCCAATTGAATACCGAGGCTCCCTGCTTAAAGTTGGCGTGAGCATTGGTGTGAAACTGGTTGGCGTTAACGAGCGTGACGCAACGCGTATTCTTAAGAGTGCCGATACAGCAATGTACCAAGCTAAGAAAGCAGGTAAAGGTCAAGCAATTTTAATGGGTTGCGAATCCCCAGAGACTGTTTAACTGTGGGCTAAAAACCTTTAGACTAACCTGATTCGCGTCAGAAGGATATATAACATGAAAGTACTTGTTACGGGTGGTATGGGCTACATTGGCAGCCACACTTGTATTCAAATGATCGAAGCTGGTATGACGCCAGTGATCCTTGATAACCTATACAACAGCAAACCTACAGTGCTTGAGCGCATTGAAAAGGTTTGTGGTGCAAGACCTGAGTTTATTGAAGCGGACATCCGCGACAAAGCCGCGCTTGTTGAAGCAATGAGAGCGCACAACATTGAAGCTGTTATTCACTTCGCCGGTTTAAAAGCAGTGGGCGAGTCGGTAGAAAAACCGCTTGAGTACTACGATAACAACGTTAATGGTACGCTAGTGCTTGTTGATGCTATGCGTGAAGCAGGAGTTAAATCCATCGTATTTAGTTCTTCAGCGACAGTATATGGTGATCCTGCATCTGTGCCTATCACTGAAGACTTCCCAACTAGCGCAACTAACCCTTACGGCCGTAGTAAGTTAATGGTTGAAGAGTGTCTAACAGACTTCCAAAAAGCGAACCCAGATTGGAGTATTACGCTTCTCCGCTACTTCAACCCTGTTGGTTCTCATCCAACGGGTGAGCTAGGTGAAGATCCTCAAGGCATCCCAAACAACCTAATGCCTTTTGTCTCGCAAGTCGCAGTAGGTCGTCGTGAGTTCTTATCTGTGTTTGGTAGTGACTACCCAACAAAAGACGGTACTGGTGTGCGTGACTACATCCATGTAATGGACCTATCTGATGGTCATGTAGCCGCTCTTGAAAAAGTTGGCAATAAAGCTGGCCTGCATATTTACAACCTTGGTACCGGTAATGGTTATAGCGTTCTTGAAATGGTTAAAGCATTTGAAAACGCATCAGGCAAAGAAGTGCCGTTTAAGTTAGTTGATCGCCGCCCTGGTGATATCGCGGAATGTTGGGCTGACCCTTCAAAAGCTGCAAACGAACTTGGTTGGAAGGCTGATCGCACGTTAGAAGAAATGACAGGTGATACTTGGCGTTGGCAGTCAAATAACCCTCAAGGTTACCCTGACGCTTAAAAAATCAAGTTTTACATATTAATAACAAAAAGGCGCACTTCTGCGCCTTTTTTGATCTAAATCGGAAAAATTCGTAAATTACTGGTTAAAAGGTAGCTTAGATAAATAGAACTGCTAAACTATGTCCGACTCTTAATTTAGGTCGTAAATTTTCTTAAGACTATCGGGGTAGTTCATGGAACTTGGTCTAATCATCGCTTTCATCGTGGCAGCAGCAATCATGGTGAAAAAAGAGATGGCAAAGCAGTAAGTTTTCATTTTTCATTCTTTTCTTAACATTTTTGAAATGAAAACGCGTAAAAAAGTCAGCATATTGCTGGCTTTTTTGTTTTTGTAGCGCAAGTTCTTCGTTTATGACTCATTTATCAATCATTTTCGCAATGTCGCTGCAGATAGTTAGCTTTGTTTGAAAGTGGAAAAACAAAAAAGCACCCAACTAAGCGGGTGCTTTACGAACAGTTTTATAAATTGATGTCACTTAGAACTGGTAATCTACAGAAATTGCCCAGTTACGACCCGGTAAGCTATGGAAGTCTTTGTTGTCCGTACTTTCGAGACCGCGAACATCTTGGTATGTCCAGTATTTCTTATCAAATGCATTGAACAAGCCTGCTGTCAGCGTTAGGTCTTTGATAGGCATGTAATATGCGGTTAAGTCCATTACACCGTAACCTGCCGAATCAATTTGGTCATCACTAGACCAGTCGTCTTTCTTAGCTGCAAGCTTAAGAGACGCAAGACCACCAAAATGATGCTCGACGTTGTCGTAACCTAAACCAAGTACAGAAGACAAAGGAGCGACACTATCTAGTGCTTTACCTGTTGTTTTATCTTCACCATCTAGGTATGTCACAGATACTCTCGTGTACATACCTTTAGGGGCGTCAAAAGCTTCATCTAGCAAAAGTGTAGAACTAAATTCAACACCAGAAATGTCGACTTCATCTCGGTTTACGATCGTGAATCGGTCTTTATTTGGATCGATTTTTGGTAGTTCTTCTGAGTCGATAAAGTCTTTGTACTGAGTGATAAAGCCTGTAAGTTCAAACTGCGCAAAGTTGTTTTGACCACGGAAGCCAATTTCGTAAGAAAGGCTTTTCTCGGCTTCTAAATCTGGGTTAGGAACGAATTCAGCACCAGTGTCGTATTCATAGTAAAGCTGCTCAACTGTAGGTGCCTTAAAGCCCTGACTGATTTGGGCAAAAGTACTTAGTTTGTCGTTAAGGTGGTAAACCGCGCCCAGTTTCCCAGTAAATGCGTCATTACTGTTCTTACCTCGTTCGGTAGTAAAGCCTGCGTCAGATGTTGGATCCGCTTCAAATGAATCGTAACGGATGCCCGCATTTAGTACTAATGTATCGTTAAGTAAGAATGCATTGTCTTGAAGGAAAATACCCCATTCGGTGACGGTGGCATCAGGGATTGTCGTTGAGCCAGGTTTACTAGTGCCATTGTCGTGGTAAATATCCACATTCGTTAGACTAAAATCTGTCACCACAGAATTTAGACCGTAGGTCAGTTCGTGAATTGCATTTCCGGTTGTGATTACCTTGTCGAACTGAGCATCAAACTGAAGTGACTCGTCTTCAGCTTGACGTAGGCGAGTGCGATCCCCGTTATAGCCAATGTAACCTAAATGGTCAGTGACATTAGCGAAGTTAGAGTTTTCGCTCTCTGTGACCTGATAATTAAGGTCTAATTTCATTGAGTCGAAAGCTGCATTTGCTTTAGTGAGTTCGTAGTTTACGCCATAACGCGTACGTGTCATTTCATCACTAGCTTTTGCGTTAGCATAAGTAACGCCAGGTCTTGGACCAAAATTAAGTGTGTAGTTGCCACGACGATCGTTTTCATCGTAGTTGTAGTTATAGCGTTCGAAGACAAAGCCGAGTTTGTTGACATCGTTAATGTTGTAATAAGCTTTTGCCAAAATGTTATTTAGATCTTTGTCTGCTGGGTTCTCAAGACCACGTGCTGAACCATCAATGTCGGAACCATCACCGTAGGTTTCAAGCTCGCTGCCGGTAGAGTAAGTTCCCATCAATAGTGTTTCAAACTTGCCACGGCGCATTGCCCAAGTTAACGTGTTCTTGAATTGTTCGTCTGCAGAGAAGTAGCTCGATTTAATGCCAAAACGAGTCTCGTCACCGTCAGTTTTTAGAACGTCTGAAGGATCTTTTGTCTTAAGAACAACAACGCCACCCATTGCATCAGAGCCATATAGGGTAGAGGATGGACCCTTGTTAATCTCTATACTGGTCAGTGTGTCGAGTTCAATCGCGTTCGGATAAATTGCTTGAACCGCACCGCCACCTGGATTGAAAGGAGTAGCTTGCTGAACGCCATCAATCACAACTTTCACGCGGTCGCCTTCCATGCCGCGAATGTTAAAGCCCGAAATGCCAAAACGACCGGAAGTCGTTGCTTCCACTCCAGGGGTATATTGAACGGCATCATAAAGGTTCTTTGAAAGTGTGCGGTCAATATCTTTTGACGATACGGTCTCAACTGAAGCTGAAACATCATTAACGTTTTGTTCGGTACGAGTTGCAGAGACGACAACTTCATTGAAAGTTGAGCTTTCTTCTGCGTATGCACCTTGTGATAGGGCAATGAGAATAGAGGCTGACAAAATTGATTTTTTATACATTGGCTTCAATACCTTAAATCCATAATAGGCAATAACAACGTGCGGTATCTTAGTTTATACAAATGGTAATTACTATCATTACTATTGTTATTTAGTGTTATTTTTGTCAATGGAAATTTGTGCTATGCGCAACCTAGTCTTTATTTATCAATCTGTTATATTGTTTAAAGTCATTTTCTAGTATAAATTTTTAAATACCACTACTGTGATTTAAATCACGCAAATAGGGAGCTATAGTGCAGAGCCCAATCACTTTAGAAGCACTTCATATCTTGGATGCTATTGATAGAAGAGGAAGTTTTGCTGCTGCTGCGAACGAATTAGATCGCGCGCCTTCTTCGCTTAGCTATCAAATTCAGAAACTGGAACAAGATCTCGATATCATCATTTTCGATCGTTCAGGTCACAAAGCACATTTCACAGAAGCCGGGAAGTTGATTCTTGAGCGTGGTAGGGCAATTCTGCAAGCTAGTGAGAAGCTTGTTAATGATGCAACGCTCCTGGCCAATGGTTGGGAACTTGATATTACGGTGGCTTTTGATGGAATTATTCCTATTTCAAATTTCTTCCCAATGGTAGATGCGCTATCTAACGTGAGTAGTACAAGGGTGAGGTTACAAGAAGAGATTCTTGCGGGAAGTTGGGAGTCGCTAAATACCGGAAGGGCAGACTTATTGATATGTCCGGCTCTCGATACACTTCCGCAAGATGTTAAGTCCGAAAAAATTGGTAAAATGAGTATGGTTTGGGTCGCCGCTTCTGATCATTATGTGCATAAGCGAAGTGGGGAGTTTGATGACAATGCCCGAGAAAAATATCGCGTTATTGCGATTGCTGATACGGCAAGAGAGCAGCCAGCGCTATCAATCAATGTAATGCAAAAACAGCCAAGACTCACAGTGAGCAATTTCCCGGCCAAAGTTGAAGCACTAACTTCCGGGTTAGGTATTGGGACGCTACCAAGTCAAATCGCGGAACCTTTAATTGAGAGTGGCGTTCTTAAACGCATTGAAGGTACGGAAGAACAGCCAATTGATATTATTTTAGCGTGGCGCAGAAATACGATGGGCGAAGCCAAATCTTGGTGCGTACAATACCTTAAGAAAAATTGGCGTCTCAAATAAAAAAATCCCAGCATATGATGCTGGGATTTTTCGTTAAGAAGTGTGTTGATAACTAAAATTCGTACTTCGCTGTAATAGCCCAGTTACGACCGGCTTGTGTTAGGTCTTTATTCTCAGTTTTCATTCCGCTTACATCATTCCAACTGTAGTATTCTTCGTCTGCCACATTAAATACTCCCGCTCGCAGGGTGAGATCTTTAATTGGCTTGTAGTATGCAGTTACGTCAACAACAGTTGCTGAAGAAATTGGTAGGATGTCATCACCATTGATATCACTGCTGTCTTTCGACGCAGTGTAGTTAACCGTTAGTGAAGAACCCCAGTTTTGTTCAGAGTCGTAGTTGAAGCCAGCAACTAGATTCCATGGGTTAACACTGTTTAATGGATCGTTGTTTCCGTCTTCACCCTCAGTATAGGCTGCAGCAACTCGAGAACTAAAGCCTTTTACTGGCATGAATTTATCCCAAGACAGTTGGTTGGAAAATTCAATACCTTTGATTGTTGCTTTACCAATGTTCACGGATTGGTAAACCGCAGGGTCGATACCTGGAATGAAGCTGCCTGAAACTTGTTGTCGCTCGATAAAGTTATCGTAGTCACTGTAGAATACCGCGACTTCACTGCTTGAAATATCGTTGTTGTGGCGCCAGCCAAACTCGTAAGAAATGCTTTCTTCTGCTTTCAAGTCTGGGTTTGGTTTGTTTATGTAACCGTGCATCGGGTTACCAAACGAGTAATACAGCTCTTGAAAATCAGGTGCGCGGAAACCTTGGCTTATCTGGGCAAACAAACGGTGTTGTTCGTTTAGTTTGTAGATCGTGCCTAAACGAGCAGTAAACGCGGAGTCAGAGAACTTTTTGTATTCGTTATCAGGGTTACCACTTGGGTTGTCGCTAGCGTTGCCAGGATCGGTTTCGAATGAGTCGTAACGAACACCAGGAGTGATGATGAAGTTGCCGACGGTAATCTCGTCTTGTAGGAAGACTCCGTAACGACGTTCACTTGCCGATGGGATGTAGAAGATCTCTTTATCCGTACCAGCGCTATTGAACTCTTTGTTTATGTTCTTAATGTCTTTATCTAAGTAAGACGCACCATAAACGATGTAATGTTCAGTGCTACCAAGCGTTAGGTACTTATCTAACTGCACGTCGAACTGGAAGCCTTCATCGCTGTAGGTGTAATCTTTGCGTTGATTGTTCAAGCCTTTGACACGATGTGTTATGCCAGTTTCGTCTTTACTTAAGTAATCTAGTTGCCACGTTAATGTGTCAGCAATTGATGCTTGAGCATCCCAAATATGCTTAATACCGACTTGATATTGTTCAGTTGTATCTTCGCTTCGTCCATCCGTGTAGCCATCATATGATTGAATGCCATCACCTTCATTGCGAATGTAGTTACCGCTAAATTCAAGTCTATGTGCTTCGTTTAACTGATATTGTAATTTCACTAAAAGGTCATTGGCAGAGGTATCGGCATCCGCTAAATCACCAAAGTTATCAAGCTCGCTACCATCACGGCGAGTGTAAGCAACTAAAGACTCAAGGTCCCCGGTTTTGTTTGCAAGAGCTACCGATTCGCTGAATGTATTGTCTTCTGAAGAGTAATTAAATTTCGCATGACCACCAAAATCACGACCCTTTAAGAAGTCCGAAGGGTCTTTCGTTTCGAAAGCTACAATGCCACCAATTGCGTCAGAACCATGCAAAGATGATGCTGCACCTTTTACGATTTCCACTGCTTTAACAAGATCGGTGTCAACTTCAACACGAGAAGAGTTAATAAAGTTATTGCCTGAATCGAACTGGTTACCTTGAGCAACACCATCAACTAGAACTTTAATTCGGTTGCCTTCGATACCACGAATGTTGATACTTTGAACACCTTGTCGAGCATTCGTCTCGACGGTAACTCCTGGCGTGTATTTAAATAGATCATCAAGACCGGTAATCATGCCATCTTCGATGTCTTGGTCTGTGACGACTGCAACTGACGCTGCAGTATCCTCGAGTTGGCTATTTGTACGTGTAGCAGTAACAACGACTTCTTTAAAAGTTGAGTGTTCTTCTGCTTGTGCACCGTGAGCTAGAGCTAATAAAATTGATGCTGACAGAATTGATTTTTTATACATTGGTTCTAACACCTTATATCCATGATAGGCAATAACAACGGGCGATATATTATTTCACGCAAATGATAATTACTATCATTATTGTTATCACTAAAGTGCTAGTTAGGTATGTCAGAGAAATGACCTTTTTGTATTTAGTACATAAAATTCAACAGGATAGCTTTTTATGACATAAGCTCGATGATAAGTTCTATAAAATTAGCAAATGAGATGTCGGTCACGTAAATTGCAGTTTGATGAAAAAGTAGGTATGCGCCAGTGTGATTTATTGGTGTTTACGTATTGTTGTGATGTATGGGTTATGGCGGTAGTTATGCATGATTTGCGATTGGTTTATTATTTTATGAAATGTTTACTCAGGTTATCCAACAAAGTCTGAAGTTAGGAGAATAGGTAGGGCTGAAAACTTACAGCCCAAATCTTTGCTTTATCAGATATCATTTTCGTTTGAGTGGTAACACCATATCTGCAGTGCCATCTGCAAATTGTACGTCCAACTCAAATCCTAAACTTTGTGCGAGTGACAGCATGCCTCGATTGGTTGGCATTGTCATTCCGGAAATCTGCTTGGTGCCTTTTGCTTGGCAGTAACTAATGATTTTTTGCATCAGTACTTTGCCCAGACCTTTACCCTTTAAATCTGATCGGACCAAAATCGCAAACTCTGCATCACTATTATCCGGTGTTATCAGAGCTCGAGATACACCAATAATGGAAGGTCCATTATCATCAAAGGCAACAGCAACAAATGCCATTTCACGGTCGTAATCAATTTGGGTTAAATTTGCGAGTGCCTCATGATTGAACTCCCCAACATCGGAGAAAAACCGATTGTAGAGATCTTCTTTAGATACGCTATTTATAAATTGAGCGTGAATTGGCTCATCCTCAGGAAGAATTGGGCGCAACAGAATAGGTTGCCCGTCACGTAATGTCACTGTCTCAACAAACTCTGCGGGGAAAGGACGAATAGCTAAGCGTTCCTGCGCATCTCCTTGGTACTTTTTGAGTGTCACGTCTGCGTCGATTATGGTTAATTCACTACCTGACACCAATACTGGATGTATATCCAGGCTCTCTATTTCTGGTAGTTCAACCGCCATTTGAGATATGCGAACCAGAAACTTTGATAGTTCGTTTACATCAATCGCGTCTTTATGCTTTTGCAAGCGAACTTTCCCTGATTTCAACGCAATTACCACTAAATAACGAGCTAGGTTCATATTCAGTGGTGGCAATGCCGCAACCGCGTCTTGAGTGATGTTCCAATCTGAGCCTCCTTGTCCGAGCAAAATCACTGGACCGAAAACTTTATCAACCGCGATACTAATTCTGAGCTCCTCAGCGCTACCTAGTTTCGCCATTCCTTGGACTAACAACCCTTGTAGGTTCGCCGCTGGATAGCTCAGCTTTGCGGTATCGAGAATGGCTTGCGCGGCGCTAGATACCTCCTGGCTATTACGCAAATTGAGTGCAACACCATGTACGTCAGACTTATGAGGAATATCGGGAGAGCGAAGCTTTACCGCGACCGGGTAGCCAATATTTTCCGCCATATGGACCGCTTCAGTAACTTCAGAAGCGATCCAAGTCGGAAGAATATTAAAGCCAAACTGTTCAAACAAAGGGCTGGTTTGATGCGTATCCAGCATTACTGTTTGTTTGTCCAGTAATTGTTCGTTTACCCATTCACGAGCTGAACTCACGCTACCGGAGTGTAAAGGTTCAGCGGTTGTTGGAGTTTCCATCAATTGTTTTTGATTTCGTCGGTATTCGACCAAATGCATGTAAGCAACGACAGCACTTTCAGGTGTTCTATAAGTTGGAATGCCCGCACGTGTAAAGGCTAGCCGAGCCTCTCTCGATGTCTGCTCACCAGACCAATTGGTTAATATATTGAAATGCTTATGTCGGGGATGAGCTTGAATTGCTTCAATCACAGCGTTCGCGGTTTCTAATGAATCCGACACCGCTGAAGGGCTATGCATTATTAAGATGGCATCAGCACAGTCTCCGTTCATCAGCGCGTTTATGGTATCGACATAACGTTTCTTTGTTGCATCTCCTGCAAGATCAATAGGGTTAACACCACGCCAACTAACAGGCAATGCGGACTTTAGTTGTTCGACAGACTCTTCATTTAACGTTGCGAGCTTGCCGCCTCTTTCAAATAGAGTATCGACTGCCATGATTGCAGGACCGCCGCCATTGGTTACGATAGCTAGGCGTTCGCCTCGAAGCGGAACCGAATGTGTCAACGTTTCTACTGCCGCAAATAACTCGTGCGTATTACCCACACGCAGCATACCCGTTCTTCTTATCGCAGAATCGTAGATAACATCCAATGAATCAGTGTTGCCATCGCTAAATGGGCGAGCTTGTGATGACCTACCAGCTTTGAGAACCAAGATACGACGGTTTCGTGACGCTGCACGTGCTGCTGACATAAAGCGTCGAGCATCTTTAATTGAATCAACATAAAGAAGAATGGCTTCGGTCTTTGCATCCATGCTTAAATAATCAAGCAGTTCTGCAAAGTCGATGTCTTGCCCTTGACCGATTGAGATAAAAGAAGAAAAACCAATATTCTTGTCGTTTGCCCAATCAAGAACCGTGGTACACACTGCAGCGGATTGAGAGATGAACGCAATTTTACCCGGTTGCGCTGCCACGGGAGAAAAGGTGCAGTTGAAGTTATGCCAAGGAAGAATTATCCCGAGGCTATTTGGTCCTAAGACTCTTATGTTTAGGTCAGAGAAATCAATACTTTCAACGTCATCTGAAATGACGATGGCAAACTCCGTGCCGCGCTGATCCAATTCAACAAGTAGTTGTTTATTACGTGACACATTGGTACAAAGAATGGCGATATCTGGGGTATAGGGCAGGGAGGCTACGTTAGGGTATGCGATAACACCAGATACAGACTTATATTTCGGTGTCACGGGCATGATTGCACCACCGAACCCGCTTTGAAGAAGATTCCGCATTACTATTTGCCCTGCGCGTAACTCTTTTTGAGAGGCGCCGATTACCGCAACAGAATTAGGTTTGAAGAGTTTTTGTAATTTATTCATTCTTTCTCCTTGGCCTCTTACGCCTAGAACGGTTGGTCACTCCTCATACAATCATAAACGAATAAGCATCTCTTTAAATATGGACAAAGCAGACATTGGCTCAAAAGTGAGCCAAGCGTACAGAGTTTGTGTCACTCATCACATGAAAATCACAGTTTATTGTGTTTGGTGCTTGATAAAATGACCTGCTATCGGCATGATTTATCGTAATATTTATTTAGAGCGTTTGTTACTCCATGAAAAAAATCGCAATCATCGGCTTATCAGTACTGCTTTCTGCTTGTGCTTCGGAAACTTACATCACAGATGTAACCTCAGAAAGCTACCGTGAGGACTACCAAACTCCTTCAGTTTCAAAACCTATTATGTCGTCTGAAAGCGCTGTAGTAGAGAAAGATGTAGAACCAACAGTTGTTAAAATGACTGCGAAGCCTGAAGAGAAAAAGGTAGTTAAGCTGACACCGAAAGAGCAGGTAAAACCAGTTAAGATCGTACCGCCAAGCAAGAAACAAGCGGGTATCCAGCGTTTTGGTTATACCATTCAAGTTGTCGCGGTTGGAAGCCAAGCTAAAGTGGATCAGTTCGCTCGCCAGCTTCCTCAAAATGGTCAGCCAATTTGGGAAAACTACAAAGTAGTGAACGGTACTAAGTGGTTCTCGGTACTTTACGGTGACTACGCAACAAGTGCAGAAGCAAAGCAGGCAATTTCTTCTCTGCCTGGTCATTTTCAACAGCTTAAGCCATTTGTGAAGAGTATCGATGCCATTAAGAACTCGGCATATCCTACGCTTAATAAGCTAAATTAATTTACGAAGAGAAGGGAGCGAAATGCTCCCTTCTTTTTTGGTCAAATCCTATTCGAACAGCATTCCTCACAGTAAAATAACTGTACGTTACTACTCAAAGGTTTATCATACTGAATAGTATCTTTTGGAGATCACGGAAAGATTGATTCATGATTAAAAATATCCTTTTACTATGCGGTGGCGGCTCTTCTGAGCACGAAATTTCACTGTTATCTGCTAATTTTGTTGAGCAGCAGCTAAACCTCATCGAAAACGTGAACGTTACGCGTGTAGAAATTAAAAATGAAGGTTGGGTGACTAACCAAGGTGAGTTGGTTTACTTAGATCTCAACACCAAAAAATTGTGTTCTGACAACTTAAGCTTAGAAGTCGATTTCATTGTCCCTTGTATCCATGGTTTTCCTGGCGAAACCGGTGATATCCAGTCTATGTTCGAAATCGCAGGCATTCCATATTTAGGTTGTGGACCAGAAGCAAGCAGTAACAGCTTCAACAAAATTACTTCGAAACTATGGTACGACGCGATTGGTATCCCAAATACACCTTACTTATTCTTGACTCGTAACGACGAGCAAGCTCATGCGCAAGCATTACAAGCGTTTGATAAATGGGGTAAAGTTTTTGTCAAAGCAGCACGACAAGGTTCATCTGTTGGCTGTTACAGCGTCACTGAAAAGGATGGTGTAATTCAAGCCGTTAACGATGCATTTGGCTACTCTGAGCAAGTTTTAGTTGAAAAGTCTGTGAAGCCGCGTGAGCTAGAAGTCGCAGCGTACGAAATGAATGGTCAACTGTTCATTACTAAGCCCGGAGAGGTCATTGCTCCAGATGGCGCGTTTTATTCTTATGATGAGAAGTACAGCAGCTCAAGCCACTCTTTGACAGAGGTTGAAGCAAAGAACTTAACAGCAGAACAAGTTGAAGCGATTCAAATTGCTTCTGAAACCGTCTTTAAACAGATGAATCTGCGTCACTTATCTCGCATTGACTTCTTCTTAACAGAAGATGATGAGATTTATCTGAATGAAGTCAATACCTTCCCAGGTATGACTCCAATCTCTATGTTCCCTAAAATGCTGCAGAACAACGGTCACAAGTTCCACGAGTTTTTAGCAGATTGTATTAATACTGCAATCTAAATAACGTTACCGTCGTTTGTTTTGTGGTAGAAATAGGCATAACTGAGCGATATAACAACATTAATGTTTGATTATTGCTCAGTTGTAATTATGATTGTAAAAAAGCACTAAATAGATGGCTCAGTGGTATGGCAATTTCAAATTATAGAGGTTTTAACCTGCAATCAGGCGGACCTGATGGTAGCGTTTGGAAGGTAAAAATCAAAAACCACGTTTTACAAGGCAGTTTGACGGCGGTAAAAAAGAGCATAGATTGGTGGTGCGACACCGCGTCTATTATTGATCCAAAAGAGTTTGCAACTTTAGGTCAACGCGCACAAAGCACTAACAGTCCACAAACTGAAATATTTAACGGCTACACGATAAAGAACGACACTGGCGAGCCAAACGCTTGGTATTGTATGTTCAATGGCAAACTGATCAAAGGCGGCAAAGCTGCGATTCAGCGTCATATCGAAGCGTATTTAGTTGCGAAACAGAAAGCGCTACAAGCTCAACAACAAAAGAAATAAGAATATGACACTCGTATATTCAACAGAAACTGGTCGAATCAAACCTGAAGAAGAGAAGATCGAACGTCCTAAAGGTGATGGTATTGTTCGCATTCAACGCCAAACTAAAGGTCGTAAAGGCAAAGGCGTTTGTATCGTAACTGGTTTAGATTTGGATGACGCGCCATTAAAGCTACTGGCAGCTGAACTGAAAAAAGTTTGCGGTTGTGGTGGCTCAGTGAAAGATGGAAGCATTGAAATTCAAGGAGATGCGCGTGATAAGATTAAAGCGCACCTTGAAAAGAAAGGCATGACAGTCAAGTTAGCCGGCGGTTAATAGTAAAAAAGAAGCCCTATGAGGGCTTCTTTTTTTAATATCCAGTAATGTATTGGGAATATCGTTTTTTCCCGAAAACTTGCTTAGTAATAAGAACGATAGAAACGCTAACCGTGAGTGTAAAGCCAAGAGTCAACAGAAAGAGTAGGAGGTTGGTATCTTGAGTTTCTGCATATTGGTAAAGCGGCGTTCTTTTAAGTACAGTAAGCACCCATGGGTGAATGAAGAACACGCCAAAGCTTGTTTTTGCTAACAGAGATAACAAGTGTGATCTGAACTGAAAGGCTTCGAAGAAGTAAAATAACGCGATCACGAGACATAGTTTTTGTAAGAACATTGTATCAACCCCGCCATAAACCAGCATTTCCTTAATGTAATTTCCCCGATGACCAACAGATGCTTCGTAAATACATAAGCAGAGCACTATTATTCCTAAAATCAGGAGCTTAGATTTAGCATTTACTAGCAATGAACTTCTATGTTGAGAAACACTACAACCAATGAGATAGATTGGCGTGAAATAAATAAACATTTGAAGTGGGTTCGTGTTTTCGTATGAACGATGAATAAACAGAGACGCTAAACATAGTAAAACGAGTATTGAAACTTGCTGGTACGCTTTAAGTCTGAGGAACTTAGTATGTAAAGGCGCAGACGCAAATAGCAATACAGCAAAAGGAATGTACCAGTAAGCCGTTAACATACGTCCTGTCAAAATGTACTTAACTGCGGTTGCGAACACAGAATCGTCAGAACTGAAGAGCATCCGTGAATCAATTTCTACGCCAGGTTCGAAATATCCTATTTTTGTAGCGAACAATAACATGGTCGCTAGAGAGCCCAAGAATAAATAAGGCAAAACAACTGCCTTGAACTTATTCAAATAAAAGTCAGTTGTTTTTGTCCCACGTTGGTAAAAGACATGATGAAACATGTATCCCGAAATAAATACAAACAAGGAAGTTGAGCCATAGAAAAAGCTCTGAAAAGCCAACCAAGGTCCAGAAGTAGTGCTCATGCCATAATGAAAGCAATGTACTGCGACAATACAAATAATGGCGAACCCTCGATAGTTTTCGATAGATTGTAAATGCTGACGCATAATGTTCCCGCGTGATTATACTTAAAAGCGCAAACTAACACTGTCAGCCAAACGATTGTACTAGATGGATGCAATCTCAGTAGATAATCAATATTGAATACTGACGAGAACTCATACTTTTCTAAAAATCAAAGAGTGTGCTAATAGCAGAGCAAGCAATCGCAGATTGATAGATCCATATTAGCTATTTTATGGTAAATCGCGGTTATGTTTAATGACAATCATAAAAAGCCTCATATTTTAAAATCTGAGAGGGATAGGAGCCCAAACGAAGAAAGAATTGGCGTACGTTGATATTCTATTTAACATAACACATATAATGCGCACCAAGGGGGGTTGGAATTTAACAATTGCTAACTCTTTGATTAAGCCTTTCATAAGTGTCTGATAACCAAGCCGTGATTTTTAATTTTGCTAGTTTTAAACGTTTAAGTCATTTGTACTATTGCTGGCGATTGTTTTGCACAGTCCATTAAAAACGCCTAAATGCCCGACCGCCACATTATGATGCGTTCGGTTACGGCGAAAACAACAAGAAAAATAATTTTAGTCAGTTATCCAATATGCGAGCGTTGTCATGTTTCACGAATCATTCCGCACACTCTTTTGGCGTGAGTTTAAATCTATTAAGCAAGGCGCAGATTACTTTCACGTAACCAAACCAACCGTTGTTCGTTGGCTTGATGGCACTATGCCTGTCAATCCAATGGCAGAAAAACTTCTACTCATCAAATCACTTGGTTACTTGCCCAATGATATTCGTTGGTCTGGTTTTCGTGTTTGTGAGAAGCGTGCCATCATCATCACGCCGTCTGGTCGTGAGTTCAGCCCTAAAGAATTGGAAAGTTTTGTGTTCTGGCGTGACGAACATCGTCAGCTAGTCGAGAAATTTGGGCATATAGACCAACCAAAGGTCTATCCTGCTAAAGAAAACGTCTTACCGTTTAAAGGCGGCCGTCGAATGAAAGCCGCCGAATGGATACCTACGAAAAAGAAGCTTTAGGCTGCAATCTGTTGACCGTCAGCATCATACTCCGGTTCCGTGGACGTTGCATGATTCAGTACGACAAAAAATGATGTCAAATCATAAGCCAACCCGCTAGCTGTGGCTGTTTGTACTGAGTCAAAATGCATGTCCCTAACTCTTTCAGGTAGTGCGTCAATTGACACAGTACTAGCATGGCTTGATAACTCTTGATGCCATTTTTTTAGCTTGTCCAGAGCGTTTGGTTGTTTGACATATACAATTAAGCCTCCCGAACTTTCGCCGGATGTGCCTGTCGCATACCTATCTAACAACTGCTCTAACCCGCTAGTTACATAAGATTGCCCCTTCCAGAGCTTTGCTTCTCCAATCCATTCAAAACCTTGTTGAGAGTGTTTTACTAATATATCGCAATGACCGCCATGCTGAGTATCATGCTCGGCATCATAATTAAGGCATCGTAAACACTTAATGATAACTGAACTTAGCGCATCTTCTCCGAAAGTATTGTCTTGATAGAGGTGCCTATCATGCTGCATGTCTTTGATTATGCGTAGTAAATCCAACTTCAAAACACGAACAAAACTATCGTAGTCGGATGCTGTTTTGCGTAAGAAAAAGTCTTTTGTTTCTTGGTCATTATCTAGAAAATGCTGAATGTCTGCTAGGTTGAATTGCGTACTCATTCAACCCCCTGTCTTACAGCTTGTCTATACAAATTTAATTCTGCTGATGGACGGAATACTGGATATATGTAATTGCTAAAGTTAGCAATAGTCTCCCCACTCAGTGGGTGGTAGAAATAGCCTTGAGTTAACGCTACGTGAACATCGCTTGCATCAATCTCTTCTGGATCTTCCATATATTCGTCGTAAAACTCAAAGTACATATCCAGAAGGTGAGCTTTTTTTGTAGTTAAGAAATCTGTCGCCTTGACCAGCACAGGGAAACGTTCGGTGCCGCAATCGGTTGCCTGCATCAAAGTGCCATAAGTGGCATAATTCAAAGTGATAGTTTCAGGGTCAGTCAAAAAGCCAAACAGTTTCTTGCAAATTTCAAGCTCAGTTCGGCCTTCTAGACAGATATTGATGTTGCTTTCGTACTCGTTAAACTTCGCTTTAACGCTGTATATGTTCATTTTTAAACCTAACTAGATATGTGCCAGCACTTTATCTAATACGAGGATGTTTTCTGTAAGCTTAGTACAATTGTGAATCAACAGCTTATCCAATGGGCCATTCGAGCTTAGCATTGCTCGACGACCGTTTAACTCAACGCCAACAGCCAAATCTTGAAGATCCCACAACTTGGTAACTTTGAACTTTGATAAGACCGAAGTTGCGTACTCTCCAGCTGCGTGATATTGGTCGTGTTTAATACAACCATTAGAGGATAAGCTTGGTAGCTTAATTGTATCAGTATTCCCATCGTCAGTAACGAACGAAACTGAATGAATACGCCCTCGGTCAACTTCTTCATACAGTTTATCAATTGCTAAGAATAAGTTCTCGCCTTGAGTGAGCTGTTGGCGCACGGTATCGCGCAGATACGAGTGTAGCTTATTAAACTCTATACCGGCTTCAGTGTTAGGTAGAGCACTTACGTCAACAGCGACAAAAATGTTTCGTGTAGATTCATCTAAAATCACAGCATGAAAACATTGGGTAGAAACGCGTCTACGACAGAATACCTCGACGCCCTGAGGAATTTGAGCTTGTCCAGATGCACTCAATTGTGAGCGTGGCACAGGCTCCGTTTTCGTAAAATAAGCTTTGTTAGAGAGAATCGCACACTTAACATTACGAGTAGCTGAAATTGCTTGAGTGCTGTAATCACAGAAAACAAGGTCTGTATTACAAGTATCTAAGGTTGCCTGATCAACTGGGAACGGGAAACTAGATGTAAATGCATGAGGTGCTAATGTCGAAGATGCCGTAGTAAAGAAGTTATCGATAGCATCAAACTTTGTTTGGGATACTGCTTTGAATATTTTAACTAATCGATTTCCACCAAACACAACATCTCGCCAAATCGCATCAATCTTTTGTTCGATTGTCGGGTCAACTACCAAGTTTTCAGTAATTTTTACTTTGAATGGTTCAATGCCTTGAGCACTGAAGCCTAAAGAAGCAGACAGTAGCTTTCTAGCAACAGAAAACCCCATTCGTTCTACTAGCATCTCAAACTTTTCAATCGCGGTGTAACTCATACTTACTTCCAAATACGCTCGCAAAAAACAATATGTTTTGTGAGGATACTATGAACTTGTGGTTTTTGATTAGTTTTTTTTGCGTAGTTTCATATAAAGATGAAGCATATGCTCACAAAAAAGCCGAACCCCATCGCTAAGGTTCGGCTTTCTGTAGGCTTCTTGATTTTGGTGGACGTCGATGAAAACGAATTGGAAGCCTGTCGAGGTCAATCGACTTGCCAAATGTATTGGCTCCCTGCCCGTTGTTGGAATCCTCTTTGACACTGAGCGAAAAGACTAAGCAACCAATTGAAGCTGACTCCCTACCCATCTAACGCACTGTTAACAAAGGTACGTTTAGGATTACTGCTCCTTACTATTCCTTACATACATCAATAAGCCTCTCCTATATATTCTTTCGCAGCTCTAAATAAAACAATATAAATAAGACAAGACAGGTAGGAGAACCATCGTATGGTTATTTTCACAGCGGATTCGCTAGCATTGATGCTGGATTTATTAAAACAGGCAGATTTCAAAACGAACCATTTCTATTTTAACAATGGTCATCAGCAAGATCAGGTTGTCGGGTTAGACATCCAATATGAGGACTTTGAATGCAATGGCTCTTTTCAGCGCTTAGAGACCCGTTATCGCTTAAAGCTAACCAATGGTGAACGAGTTGAATTTTGGTTCAACCGTGGTCAAATGAAGATCAACACGATTAAAGCATCACAACCAATGACTGACATTGGTACCCCAACTCAAATTTCGCAATACAACTTCTAACTTTCTCTCTGCTTCATGCAAAAAAGCCGAACCCCATCGCCAAGGGTTCGGCTTTTTAAATAGGCTTCTCACTGATCATTGGTACGTAAAACTTAACTTTCTTGAAGCCTGTCTAGGTCAATAGACATGACAAAGGTAGCGAGTCGATTGCCACTATGTAAATCATCATTAGTGTAGGTCTGAAGCTCGTCGCAAGGTTTAAGTTTTTGGCTTAATGTTTGCACATGATGCTTAGACGGGTAATACATTCCTTTCTCGAAATAATCTAATTCAAACTTCTTAGTCTCGTTTCTTCCTGGTTCTTTTTTCACTGCTCCGTGTGACCATCTAGAGATGGTCGTAACCGACTACGGCTATTTGAACGAGAGCGTGAATCTACACTTGGCTCTGTTCCAGCCTTTCGTTGTGACGCGGTAACTACTTAGTAAAACACTTACCCCTCCATAGACACGCATAGATGTAACTTGAAGATCATTTACATTGATTCTACTGCTTTAGATTTTATTTCTTCATACCCCTAATCCGATTGTTTTTTGATGTCGCCTTATTTTAAGGCGGAAATTTGTGTCTCGATCAAATTTTGTTCGCAAGTGCTTACTGTTCCCAAGTAGCCCGTTGATCAAAGGCGAAGGTATGGAAATTTTTTGTGACGCCGTCTCTTTTAGATTTTTACAGCATAAATCACTACCCAAATTATTCACAAATAATTGGTCTGTAATTAAATTACATAATGGTTGTTTGGCATTGTTCGCTGTGGAGATTTATTCTTTCGTAACTCATTGAAATATAGCCTGTTTGCTTTGTTTTTATGTGATTGCTATACATTTACCCCAACCTGAGTGCGCGATGGTTAATGTAAATTAGTAAAATTTTACTAACTCATTACTTTAGTGGTAACAGTTGTTTTGCGCTTGTTTTTAGTGACGTGGTAACGTCGAATTTTAATTGATTGGCGGGACTATTGCTGCGGGAGGATTTGATTTTCGATAGATACAAAAAAGCAGGGTCATTGCCCTGCTCTTTGGAATTTTCTTAGCTTTGTTGCTTTGCTGCGTATTCGGCTCGAATCTGCTCTGCAACAATCTTGATTGCTTCTGCTGTGCTCGTCCCTTTCGTCATCAATTCTTGGATGCGCTCAACAGCTTGTTGTTGTTCTTCGTGGGACAGAGGTGGTAAATCGTCAAACATAAAAAAAGCTCCTCATTGTGAGGAGCTGACTATAACGATTCGCTTAGTAGGTCGCAAGGAAATTAATTGAAGCCCCCATTGCGTCTTCGTTAGTGTACTGTGCGGCGATATCTACTTCGATTAGATTTAACGGTGACAGTCCGATACCTGCAGTAATTGTGCCTTCGTCATCTGAACGCGCTAGGTTTTTCATGTAACCGCCACGCAGAGCTAGTTGACGCAGTACATCGATTTCGAAACCGGCACGAATCATTTGAGTGTTGTCATCGAACGTAGAAAACTTTTTCTCTTCATTCAAATCGTAGTCAACGCTGAAGCTAAAGTAGTCCGCTACGTAGCCTGCACCCACAGTGTAAAGAGGACGCATGCTGTACTCATATGAATTGATGTTGTAATTATTTCCGCCCTGAGTGAACGTAAACGCTTTTGTTTTCACATCACGACCAATCAAGTTTTTAGCTGAAATACCTAATCGGTAAGGACCGAAGAACCATAACGCTCCGGCATCCAGGTTAAACATGGTTTCTGCGGTTTCATTTTCGCGAAGATCTTTGGTATCGAAAGACGCAAAACTTGTAGCGTATGAGTAAGTGTATATACGCTGCAGTTTTGGAGTGATACCAAAGGACAAGTGTTGATTCATGAAGTTAGCGTATTTCGCTAAAGAGATCCCCGCCTCTGCTACACCGATTGAAACGCCGCGAACGTAGTTTTTGTCAATGTCCGTAACGTCGTTAACTTCCGGTTGAACAAAGGATTCGGTATAGAGCTTGCCGTAAGCGGTCGCAGATAGGAATTTGTTAGGGATACCAACAGCAACAACACCACCGATATCGAAATCCATTTTTTGACCGTTGATGCCATTCAGACCTTTTGCGATCTCTGCTGGATCTGTAAGTTTGCCGATTCTTTCGATTTCATCAATCAGACCGTTTTGGTCGTTATAATTGATACCAAAACTTGGCACGATCATGCCTGCATCATCGTTACGACGATAGATTGCGGTCAGTGCTGGGTTAAAGAATGGCGCGGTTAGGTAAGAGGCAGATACAGTGCCCACTCCACCCATCGCATCACTGCGTGCTTCAATTGCGTAAGTTGCAGCAGAAGCAGCGCCGGAGAACAGCGCTGCAGTCATGGTGGTGGCTAAAATTTTGAATTGTGTCTTCATACTACACTTGTGTTTTCGTTCTTCCTGAACTTATATCGGCACAAATGTAATTTCTTTAGCTATTCTTCGAGAGAAACATCATAGGTTCGGCTAATAGTTTGAGCTTGCTCAACAATAATGTCACCTTGCCAACGACGACTGTTGATACTTACAGCTAAAACATAGCGATCATTTGGTATTCCCTCTAACTCTAATGAGTTTGGATAGTTCGACTCATACGTTTTTTTCCACACTTGTTCATACTGGCCTTCAACGTAATCGTAAAGCCCGACTTCAAGTTGTGGTAGAGGACAATGTGGGTTGCGTAGCGCGCTCTTTTCTACTTTCCAATTTTCTTTGGAGGTCCAACGAACATATTGTGAAGAATTTGAATCACCTAATATGACCCAAGTTCTGTAAGTGCGTTTGTCTTTTGTCGTCACAGATAGGTGGTATAAGCCAGCGTCTAGTTTACCCGTAAGGTTATAGCGCTTGAGGAAGTTACGTTCGTTGGCTAATTCCGTCCCTTGTTGTGGCTCTTCGTAGTTAAAAGAACTATCCGCCGAGATTGAGCTATCAACCCAACGACGAAAAGAAATGTCATCGATGTCGGTTGTTGCACGTAGCTTAACGACTAAGCGATAGGTATCACGCCCGGGGCTTTGTATGGTTTGCCGGATAACGTTAATCCCGCTTATCCACTCCGGTAGAGTCACTCCCGTTAAAGATTTTCCACAGTCTTTTGATAGTGATTGAGCGAGCAAGTCATTAAGGTGTGGTCTTAGTTCTTTATTAGGTTCACTTTGCCAAAGTTCGACAAGAGAGTTGAACATGCCACCGAGGTCATCTTCTAAAAGATGTTGGTGTGCTTGTGTCAGCGGTGTGTTGGATTGAAACCAGTCCGTTGCATGGACTGGTTTCACTAACAGTAATGATAGAACTACAGGAAGTAGTGTTTTCATTCTTGTTCTTACGCTTTCATCTTGTAACCAACGCCGCGAAGCGTTTCGATTTCAAGACCTGGTAACTTCTGGCGAAGCTGCAGTACGTGTGTGTCTACAGTACGTGTGGTTGGGAAATGGTTGTAACCCCATACATGGTCAAGTAGCTCATCACGAGTAAAGACACGACCTAGGTTTGATGCTAAGAACAGTAGCAAGTCAAACTCGGTACGAGTCAAAGTGATCATCTCCCCTTTGAAAACGACTTCGCGTGTTGCACGGTCGATTTCTAGGTCTTTAGTCATGACTTTATCGGCATTACCTTGTTCTGCTGAATCTGGTGCACGCAACTGTGCACGAATGCGTGCAAATAGCTCCGCTTCAGCAAACGGTTTTGTTAAGTAATCGTTCGCGCCAGAGTCAAGACCCGCAACTTTATCTTTAACTGTCACCAGTGCAGTCAGCAGAATAACTGGGACATCTTTAATTTTTTTCCATTCAGGAAGTGATTGTACCGAATCACCATCAGGCAGTTGGCGATCGAGAATGACTAAGTCAGCCTTTTTCCATTGTGGCTCAACGTCTGAAATACGCTCCACATGTAAACACTCATATCCTGCTTGTTCCAGGCTTACTAACAGGCCGTCAGCCAAGTTTTTATCGTCCTCAACGAGAAGCAGTGTCTGTTTCACAAGGTATCTCCAATATAAAGGTTGTAGGTGGTCCCATTAGGGACATTTTTCCGCCCATGCGGCCTACCATTGATTCAACTATTGTTAATCCAAGCCCTAGTCCGCTCTTACTAACAAACGGTTTTCTTAGGTTTGCCCAATCTTTTGCAGTCAAGCTGCCGGCATCTATGACTTGGATAATGATTTTTTCTGCACTGGTTTCAACACGAAGTTCTACCGGTGCTTCGCCATACTTCAATGCGTTACGCAGCAAGTTATCGATACAGGTCCCGAGCCAATACACGTTAACTTTAGCAGCTACATCTTCATTAATTTTGAAAAGTACAGCGTTATCAAATTCTTCTTCAATCTTATATTCTAGCCATTCTGCAACGGATGGAACCCAGTCTGTTGCAAGCATTTGGTTATCAGATTGCAAATAATCTTTACTTGCTTCTGCTAACTGGCGTAATCGGCGCGTATCTTCACACAATCGACGGAATTCATCGTAGACACTTTCCGGAAGGTGTTCAAACTCTCGACGAAACCCTTCTACAGTTAGCGACAATGATGCGATCGGCGTTCTCAGTTCGTGCGTTAAAATTTGCAGAACCAACATACGGCTGCGCATTTCTTCACGCTTGCTATTCCAACGATATACCGCCCAACCGATCACCAACAAAATGTTGGCGATGACGAGGATGATCATACTGATCCGCAACACTTGCGAGTGATCTTCCACATCCCAACAAATGTTGCCACGTTTTACGAAGCAGCTTCGGCTTTCTGATGCTAAACCGTAAGACAGACCGGCGTTTGCAACGTTCTCCTGCCATACGTTTTTAGCGAATACAAAATAATGGTCGCCACGGCGAAGCCACAGTTCTTTGCCTTCAATGAACATACTTGCGCCAGCGATGAGTGCATTAATTGCATCGTCATCCATGTTTTGCAGGCTAGAAAGCAGTTCATCCCCTTCATCATTACTTCTCTCTTTGATATGCATGTACTGAGCAAGTTTGTTACGTAGCTCAGGATACTTTTCCGCATAACGCGCTGCGTATGTACCACCACCTGGGTGGATCAGACCGCTTCGAGAAAACCAACGTGGTGTAAGCTGCGTCCCTTTACATATGGCACGCGTAAACACCAAAGGTTCAGTAATTAAAGGGCTTAACGGTAATTTTCCGCGACATGTGTTCGCCAAACGGTACAACTGCTGGATGTCTTTCAGCGGGTAATCTGCGGTTTGTGGCAGCATTGAATCCGGAGAAAGCAACTTAGTTGGGTAGTTAGATTGCAGTATGCGTATATCATACGATTTAAGAGCCACTTCATAATTAAATAGCTCTGTAAATGTATCTATTCGTTCTGGTAATGAATCTGCAAATGCGGGTGCCGAAAAAAGTGGCAGCATTAGAGCAGAACGGAGCAAAAACTGTTTAATCAAACTGTTACCGTTACTTGTTATATTAGCCAGAACTATACATCAATAAACAAGCAAATGACATTAGACAGCTTAAGGATTTGCAGTACTATAACATTGAAAGAGCACAAAAAAAGGCCAGCGAATGCTGACCTTGATTAGTTTTAAAGCAACATATTTTAAAGTGCTTTGAAAATCGCCTCGACACTTTCTTTCGCATCACCGAATAGCATTGAGGTGTTTTCTTTAAAGAACAATGGGTTCTGAACACCTGCATAGCCAGTATTCATTGAACGCTTGAATACGACTACGTTTTGCGCGTTCCAAACTTCCAATACAGGCATACCTGCAATTGGGCTATTTGGATCTTCTAGTGCTGCTGGGTTAACTGTATCGTTCGCGCCGATAACAAGAACCGTATCTGTTTCTGGGAAGTCATCGTTGATCTCGTCCATTTCTAGCACGATATCGTAAGGAACTTTAGCTTCCGCTAGCAGTACGTTCATGTGGCCAGGTAGGCGACCCGCTACTGGGTGAATACCAAAGCGAACTTCGATTCCTTGAGCGCGTAGCGTTTCAGTAATCTCGTGAACAGGGTATTGCGCTTGAGCTACTGCCATACCGTACCCCGGAGTGATGATCACTGATTTTGAGTTCTTCAGCATTTCTGCAACTTCTTCAGCAGACGTTTCACGATGCTCGCCCTGCTCTTCATCACTGGAAATCACAACTTCTTGACCAAAGCCGCCTGCAATTACACTCACGAATGAGCGGTTCATTGCTTTACACATGATGTAAGACAGGATAGCGCCTGAAGAACCAACCAGTGCACCAGTCACGATCAGAAGATCGTTTGCTAGCATGAAACCAGCCGCTGCTGCTGCCCAACCTGAGTATGAGTTCAGCATTGAAACGACTACTGGCATATCTGCACCACCAATCGATGCAACCAAATGGTAGCCGAATGCAAACGCTATTAGCGTCATGATGATCAATGCGAACATGCTGCCGTCAGCTTTTACGAAGTAAATCATAAGAAGCGTAGAAACGACGATAGCCGCAAGGTTCATTTTGTGCTTGTGAGGCAAGTTAAGTGGCGATGATGAGATGATGCCACGCAGTTTACCAAACGCTACGATAGAACCGGTAAAGGTCACTGCACCGATGAATACACCAAGGAATACTTCAACAAGGTGAATCACATGTTCAGCGTGCATACCAGCGAGGTCAGTTGAAACTGGTGCTGGTGGCTCTAAGTAGCTGTTAAAGCCAACAAGTACTGCTGCCATACCTACAAAGCTGTGTAGAATCGCAACCAGTTCTGGCATTTCAGTCATTTCTACTTTCTTCGCGTAGTGGATACCGATACCACCACCGATCACCATTGCAATAATGATCCACGCAAAACCTTCCGCATTTGGGCTGAAGATCGTCGCGATAAGCGCGATCGCCATACCCGCAATACCGTAGTAGTTACCGTTTCTTGCCGATTCTTGTTTAGAAAGTCCCGCGAGACTCAAGATGAAAAATAGCGCAGCAATGATGTATGCCGCTTGTACTAATCCTGCAGACATTGGTTACTCCTATTATTTATCTTTGCGGAACATTTCAAGCATACGTTTGGTCACGGTAAAGCCACCAAAGATGTTAATGCTTGCAATGAGAACAGCAATGAATGATAGGAAGGTAACAACGCCATTACCCTGACCGATTTGTAGCAGTGCACCTACTACGATAATGCCCGAAATCGCGTTCGTTACAGACATTAGAGGAGTATGCAGAGCATGTGTTACGTTCCACACTACGTAGTAACCTACCACACACGCCAACACAAACACGGTGAAGTGAGACAGGAAAGCTGCTGGAGCAACAGATGCTACCCACGCAAACGCACCAACGCCTACTGCCAGTGCACCAAACTTCTTAACTGGTGACGTTGGTTCTTCAACTTTAGGTTGTGGCTTAACAGGTTCTTGTGGTTTAGCTTGTGGCTGCGCAGACACCTGAATCGGTGGTGCAGGCCAAGTAACCTCGCCTTCTTTCACTACAGTGACACCGCGAAGAACAACATCTTCAAAATCAATGTTGATGTTGCCATCTTTCTCTTTGCACAGCAGCTTTAGAAGGTTTACAAGGTTGGTGGCGTATAGCTGAGAAGATTGCGTTGGCAGTCGACCTACCATATCGGTGTAACCAACGATTTTCACGCCGTTAGCCGTTGTGATGACTTGATCTTTTACAGTGTATTCACAGTTACCGCCATTTGCTGCTGCAAGGTCAACGATAACGCTACCGGCTTTCATACTATCCACCATCTCTTTGGTGATTAGCGTCGGAGCCGGTCTACCCGGAATTAGTGCGGTGGTGATGATGATATCAACGTCTTTCGCTTGCTCTGCGTACAGCTCAGCCGCTTTTTTGTTGAACTCATCTGACATTTCTTTCGCGTAGCCGTCGCCTGAGCCCGAGTCTTCTTTGAAGTCTACAGTCAGGAACTCTGCACCCATCGATTCAACTTGCTCTTTTACTTCAGGACGAACATCAAAAGAGCGAACGATAGCACCAAGACTACCAGCAGCGCCGATCGCCGCAAGACCCGCAACACCGGCACCTGCAACCAACACTTTCGCTGGTGGAACTTTACCTGCTGCCGTAATTTGACCAGTAAAGAATCGACCAAACTCATGTGCAGCTTCAACCACTGCACGATAGCCAGCAATATTAGCCATAGAAGAAAGTGCGTCTAATGCTTGCGCACGAGAGATACGAGGAACGGCGTCCATTGCCAGAACGTTAATGTTCTTGCTAGAAAGTTGTTCCATTAACTCTGCATTTTGAGCAGGCCAGATGAAGCTTACTAGTGTTGCGCCATCTTGTAGTAATGCGATTTCGTCGATGCCTTTCTCTTCATCCACGAGCGGCGCATTGACTTTAAGGATTAAGCCTGATGTCCATACTTCTTCACTAGATACAATTTTCGCCCCTGCGGCTTCATAAGCTGCATCGTCGAAACTGGCTAGCACCCCCGCTTGAGATTCGATAGCGACATCGAACCCCAACTTAATTAACTGCTCAACCGACTTTGGTGATGCAGCTACTCGCGATTCACCTGCGAGTATTTCTCTAGGTACACCGATTTGCAAAACGCATACTCCTTGTATACATATCAATAATTAGTCCCAAAACAGAGCGTAGCTCTACTCTAATTCTTTTTTATTTCTATCTGTTTACGACGCAAGATAAATGCAAACGAATGATGGTGTTTGGGGTCACCCACTTGCATAGTCACATCTTGACTAACAGCCCTGTTATTATTCTGTTTTTATCTAACGTCAATCGTGACTTCAAGTGTTTTGTAATAAAAATACTAAATTTCATTACATATAACGCCACGGAATGAATAATTCTCCACTTCGCGCTGAAAAATAACAACGATTAGCATGACTAAGCAGAGGTCTAACCAGACACACTCTAACTGCTTATTTAACAGATATTTAAGCCTAAAAAAGAAAGAGAGCCATCAGCATATACACTAATGGCTCTCTTTAAGATGATTCGTATCAAGTTGCAGTGAATTCTTAATCGAAGATCTTTTCACCCATTTGGTCAATAAACATCTGCGATTTTTTGAGCATCAGTTCATTGGCGTCTTGCTCTGAACCCAATAAATCAGAACGGATAAAACGATGTGACTTCACTTCGCCATCAAAGTCTTTTTCGATACGTCCAGCAATACGGTACTGACCGCCTTCTGAAAGGCTTTCTTGATAGATTAGGTACCCTTTGTACTCAACTGGTTCAACCGTTTTTACTTCAGCAGCTTTTTCACTGCCACCGAACAAGCGTGAAAAGAATCCCACGGTTCCTCCTTGGGGATGCCCACTATCTGTACCTTCTCTTAGATACTAATGAACATCGATTATTTTATGTTGACGTTGAGGATCGGTTTTTCGAACCAATCCAGTTCTTTGTCTTCATCATAACTGGTATGGGACAAAATTACAGGCACATCATTGTTACGATTTTTGCGTCTGTCTTCTAGGATCATTGCCGCTGCATTTTGGACTGCGATATCAACACTTTGCTTAAACTGAGCCAGCTTTCGCTCAGGAAGTGCAGAAAGAAAATCGATGTCGTGTCGAATATAAACCGGTTTTAACTGTATGAGCGCGAGGCAGGCAATATCGGCGAGCTGCTCATTGTCAAACTCATCGATATACTGCTCTGAAGCAAGCACCTGTCCTACCAAAGTTTCCATGTAATTGTGTACGTCTGAACTGATCTGCATCGATTTTCTCCTTTGTTCAACACTTTGAAAGTATAGCACCCACAAGTTACATGCAACTTGTTGATTGCTCTTAATTTAATCAACCTCTCTCTTTTTGTAAGCATTGACTGTAAAATGCTTGGAAATTTCCTAAATACACGTATTCTTGTTAGTTTTGAAAGCATGTGAATTTATACTGTTCACACACGGTATTAATTGAATGCTTAATGTAACTCATTAGATATATTCAACTATTTGAAGGTAATTTGTAGTAGATGGCTTCATCTTTAATGACCTCCCCAGGCTTTAGGTTTCTATTCCCAATTTTGTTATTGGGTATGGTCAGCGTGGGTATGGATAGCATTATTCAGATGACTCAGTCGAACTGGGGAATCGCTGCAAACTTGCCGTATATTTTGCTCGGCTGTGCACTACTAATGTGTTACTCGTTCAAGCAAGGTCGCGAGTCCATGGTGTGTATCGCGATGCTCCTCGCTTATTTTGTGATTCAGCACCGCTTACAGGTACCACTTCAAACTGGCACAGCTCTTTTAGAGCTTACCATCCTCGCAAGTTTGCTTCCTGTGTCTTTCTTAGCTGTTTTTCTCTTCAATAAAGAAGGCTTCGATTCACGAGCAACCCTAACGTACATGTTGATGTTGATCCTGTTTGTGTTTTGGTCTTACGTAACATTGACGTATTACGTCGAAGGCGGCTTTGAACAGTGGACTAATGGTATCTTGTTTATCGTACCGAGTATCTCCAAGCTTCCTTTGGTCTTGGTGCTTTACTGCATTGGCATTGTTTGTTTTCTTGGAATCCTGGTGCTTAAGAAGAACAAGATCATCCATGCAATGACCTATTCTGCAATGGTTCTGGCATCAGCAACGTTTATTTTCTTCGATGTTCAATACATATCTAGCACCATGTTCACGCTAACTGGATTGTTGATCATCATCTACTCAACATCAGCAAGTCATCAACTGGCATTTACTGACAGCCTGACGCTCATCCCAAGCCGCCGTGCATTAGATTTAGACTTAAAACATATGGGGCGAAAGTTCACCATTGCGATGCTCGATGTGGATCATTTTAAGAAATTCAATGACACCTATGGGCATGATACTGGTGACGATGTATTGAAGATGGTGGCTTCTCGCCTAATGAAAACTCAGGGCGGCGCCAAGGTATACCGCTTTGGTGGAGAAGAGTTCACGATTGTTTTCAAAGGCAAGTACACCGAAGATTGCGAAACGCATGTGGAAGAAGTTCGCGAACTGATTGCACAATATGAAATGATTCTACGCGATCAAGACAACCGTCCTGAAGATAACAAACAAGGTCGTAAAAAACGTGGTAATACCGATCCGAAGAAGAAAACCGTGTCAGTAACGGCAAGTTTTGGTGTGGCAGACAGCCGCAGTGCTCGCAATCCTGCTGATGTTATTAAGTTAGCGGATGACGCCTTGTACAAGGCGAAAAAAGCAGGCAGAAACTGCGTTAGGTTCTGCCACGCTTAATCCGTATTACATCAATGTACGGACATTATGCTTGGTTGAAGAAAAGCACCAAGCTTCCCCCCTTGAATGCACTACCATAGTTCAGGCTCATCCCCACACCGATGTTAACGACAAACGGAATTTTGACTGGAGGAGTCATCAACCAGCCCATACTTGCTTCGTAGTAGTGGTCTGTGTTTAACGGCTTTTTCGTGTCTCCACCAATGTCTACACGATTAAAACTGGTATAAAGCGATTGGACCATATTTTGCCAAATAGCCAACCGATGGAAGACTTTCACGCCATTGACCCAGTACCAACCTTCGGGATTAATAGCATCATCTCCCTTCCCTAGATTGATGCCAAAACCATTGAAATAGTGCGGTGAGGACCAAAAGTACCACTGTCCAAAATGACCGTAAGGGCTGTATTTTACAGTCGCGTTAAGTTCACCAACCATAGCTACAGAGCTCGTGTTGACATAAACGCCATCAATCTGGTCTCTATAGTCTTCTAATGTATCACTCCGGTACGCATAATTATTTTGGTAATACATGACGTGTGTACCTGCCGCCGCGCTTAACGTTACATTTCGGTTGAGATACGCTTCCTGTTCGACTTCTAAGTATCCACCAAAAGTCAACTCATCCATTTCGTCGGGTGTAACCGACTCAAATGCGGATATTTTTTGTTGAGCAGACAGTAAATACCCCCTTCCATTTACCTTAGTTTGATAAGGAGAATAACGATAATGGTTAACGGGAACACTGAATGGCAAAGACATCACAGAGACTTTTTTCCGTAAATCGACGGATTCACTGTCACCCAACGATTCATCATCAAGGTTAAGGAACTCATTAGGGTCGAAGTTTGAAAATCCAAACGTGAAAACATCGCTGTCAGAAAGCACAATGCTGGATGCAAAGTTATAATCGAACTCTTTTTGAAGTTGTTTTTGAACCGTACTGGAATAAGAAGAAGTAGAGGCGAAAACCATCGCCAGACAAGCCAACTTACGCATAACTCTTATGTGTTTGCTATCGCCGTTCCATGACTTGGTTTATGTGCTTATGTTCCTATTAAGCAAAATGGGGCGCGATTTTGGCTTGGAGAAGAAATAAATGCAAATGTTTTCTTTATGCCTAGGAGCGGTTGCGTTTTCAAGCGGTTTTATGCTGGTTTATTAAGCAGTATTTGTTTGGAAGGCTAAACGACACACTCCTTGCCTCGCCTAAAATGATTTTGACTATACCCAAGTGACTTCAAGATGCAGGATTCAGAGCGTTGTCATTGATTCGAGAGCAAAGAAAGCAACGCAGTGTAATAGCCAGCTCTTTCCAAGTTGTTTGACGCAGCAATCGGGTCAATGACACGCTCCCAAAGGGCGAGCTGCCTTGGCTTGTAT
>NZ_JAKRGG010000011.1:0-139985 GCF_022347645.1 Vibrio sp. MMH1-50 | reverse complement strand
AGGTTCAGCGAGAATGACTTGGTTTGTAGACGCGGCGACGATTTAAAGATCTAGTCACTCTAAATCAAGAATCGGCAACAAAGTATACAAGCCAAGACAGCTCGCCCTTCGGGAGCGTGTCATTGCCCCGCTTTTTTAATTAAACCAATGGCTGCGTCAAACAACTTGGAAAGAGCTGGCTATTTCGCTGCGTTGTTTTCCTTGACCTCGAATCAATGACAACGCTCTGAATCCTACATCTTGAAGTCACTTGGGTATATAACCCGTTATCCATTCTTATTTTAAAACTATTTACTTTGTATTTTTATGTATTTATTTGTACGTGAACACATACAAAAAAACACCGTTCAATAATGAATTATCTATAAATTCCTTGGTCACATATTACCGAAAACATTATTTAGAATGATAGGAATTGGATGGATGAGTTTAAAAGCGAATATTAAGTTTATAGCGCTTGCTACTGCTGGTTTTTCAATAAGTTCACAAGCTGCACTATATCAAGTAGTGCAAGTCGTTCCCGATAACACTAATTTATCTTCATTTGGTTCCGCGATTCAAAGTGGAGACATTAATGATCCAATTACTGGACAACCTTACTCACTCGGTTGCTTTGAAAAAGAAGCGAATTGTGATGCCAGTAAATTCAAAATAGCACTCGATGTTCGCTCAACGGCTATGCTAGAGGGGAAACCTATTGATGTATCTGAACTGAGAGAAGAAGTACCTTTTGCAATGGATTCTAGCTTTGCATATCGAGGTAGTGAATCTGGTTTTAAACGATACTGTGACAACGAAAAAAAATACAAGATTTGTTCAGCGTGGGCGAGCACACTCTGGCAAGCATGGTCATTGGGTCACAATGAAGCATCTGAGCCAACAGTAACCGCATACGTAGAAGGTGACCACAACACAGCCTTCCCTCTCTTTAACCCAAATACCAAAAACAGCGTGGTTAATGCTTTAACAAAAGACGCAAAGTCAATTGGGACGGTGGCGACTGGATTAGACTCTAAAGACACCATTTCACCAGTTAAACCAAACTTTACTACTGCAGGCGATCAAGCAGCCATAGTCGCAACCCGTGCATGGGCGACAGATGGCACTATCACTGTTGGCAGCGTGGCGAGAAAATCAGGATCGAACCACAGTTCTAAAGCTGCAATATGGGATGACAAAGGAAATGCGCTAGAACTCGAATGGCAAAGCAAACGACTCAAAGGCGGCAAAAGACTTGCCCAAGGTAGCATGCGAGACTTTGTTACTGATGGTAGTACTGTCTATGGCGTCGGCTACAACTCGTATCAGAAAGACAACTACATGGACGCCACCGTCTTTGTTGGCGACCTTAATAAAAAAGAAGATTGGGTCAACAAACCCGTGGACGGGGCACAGCAACGAATTAAAAACAAAACACTGCATAGCAATTCAAGGTTAACCGGCGTTAACTCTAACTTCGTTGCGATTGGTGAAGCGAAACGTTCAGGGCAGTATTTAATGCCAACAGGTTCTGCGCCCAACCGTTTATTCGTCGTCAATGATGTAAGAGCAAGAACATTGCGAGCCAACTATTTGCAATCCGGGATTTTCTTTGACGGTGCGAGTGGAAAAATGGGTGCAATCAATACATACAATGAAATTGTCGGCAGAGTGGATGCAGAAAAGGTACGCGCATCGAAAGGCAAACCACGTAGACAACGAGCGTTTATCTTGCCTTATGCAAAAAATAGTAAAGTCAGTGAAAGAGCAAAAACGCTGTTTGATGGAAAAGCGTGGTATTTGGATGATTTAACAAACGGTTCAGATTCAAGCGATACTTCGTCCACCTCTTACTCCCAAGAAAATAACCGATTCAGAATTATCGATGCAAGCGACATTAATGATGCGGGCATTATTTCTGCAACAGCGCTGAAGTGTCATTCTGGATATAAAACCACCGCCAATAATGCGACTTGTTCAGATAAGGAAGAAGTCGTTGCGGTTAAATTAATTCCAATTAAAGGAAGAACAGCGAAGAATATTGTACCTAGGGATGTTGAAAAAACACCAACGAAACGTAATGGCGCGGGTTTGGGGCTATTTACTGCATTCGGGTTGATTATTCTTTCAATTACGAGAAACGTTAAGACAAGAAAAATAAACATTAAATAGGAAAATATTGGCTCAAGTTAAAAACGTGAAAGCACGTTTTTTATCTCCTCGCTAAAAACACATCGTAGATGACAATGGTGACTCCCCTGTTTCTGAACAACCAATTAAAACAGAAATGGGGGCGTTCATGAGCTTAAAACTCTATTTGAAGTTCAGAACAGGCAAGGCTAATGAGATTTACGCCCTAGCTTTGAGCTTTTGATGAAGACTCGAAACTGACGTCCCTTTCCTTTTACAAAGTCGGAAGTACACTAAGGTTACTTTGGAGGTGTTCAAGTTAAAATCCCCATAAAACCACCTGATTCTATTCATAATCTAAACAATTTTTTTATTTCTTACCTATTATTGACATAACCCCTCGCTATTTTGAGCGATGTCGTTGTAAAATCGCGCTAATTACCGACACGTTTTCCCTCAGCAAAGTGGATTCATTCTGCTTGCCGGGACTCGCGTCTATCAATTTTCCTATTGCATGTTAATTTCATGACTGAAGTCCATGGACCAAGATAAGTTTACTAACATCTATCGCTTGCCAGGTTCGCTACAAATTCGAATCGCTAAGTGGCAAAAGACCTTCCGCGGCACATCTGATTTGGTTCTTCATCAGGTGCTAATGGAACGTAATAAGCAATTTAAGAAACCAAGCTTTTTACCAAAGAGTTGGTGCATCACGCCTATCGATGAGAATGACATCACCATTACTCATCACGGTAAATACATTCAAACCGTCATGCGTACCATGCTGGACAGAAAGGTTTCTTACAAACGCCTATTCTTATCTCGAATGGATGCGGACAAGGGTGAGAAGGTATTACGCGAGTACAAGCTTGAGTGGGTAAGAAAGCACAATCAGATTGCTAAAAAGTACAACCAAATCAAGAAAAAACAGTACATGAACTTTGCAAGAGAAGAGGAAGAAACGCTCTACCCTTCAATCCCAAAAGGCGAGTTCGATAAAGCGTTATGGAATAAATTGGTGGTTTCTACCTTTGGTCCCGAGAAAAAGTACAAAAACCCTCATTACGTGCGCAAAGCTGATTTCTAAAAAATCCCCCGATAATTCGGGGGATTTTTGTTTCACACTAATATTTACCAATCGTAGGTTAAGCTCGCGATGACATTACGACGGTCGCCGTACCAACAAAAGCCATCACATGTCGCGACATACTCTTTATCTGCTAGGTTCTTAGCTGCAACTTGTAACTTGTAATCACCAATACGGTAGCTCACCGTCGCATCCATCAAGAAGTAGCCCGGCACTTTAATTGTTTCAGTGTTATCGCCGTATGATTCACCGGTGTAACGCGCCCCAAGCCCAACAGCTAAGCCATCAAGTGTCCCTTCTAGGAAACGGTAATGCGCCCAAGCGGATGATACCGTGTTCGCCACTTGAGATGGAGAATTGCCCACCCATGCTGCGTTCACATCTTCTTTGATTTCAGAATCCACATAAGCAATGTTACCAAGTAATGTCAGTGACGGGGTCACATTTGCTACTGCTTCAAATTCAATACCCTTATTTTCTACTTTACCAATTTGAGTTAACTGATTGAGGTGGATTCGAGCAAGGTTCTCTTTCGTTGCTTGGTAAGCTGCAATATTAAAGTAGCCATCGAACGTACGAGGTTGGTATTTCACACCGATTTCAAACTGGTCTCCACTTTCTGGCTTCGCAGGCTTGCCTGCACTGTCTTGCTGAATAATAGGATCAAAATACTGCGAATAACTAAAGTATGGCGTAAAACCAGCCTCTGAAATGTATGCAGTACCTACGCTAAACGTCCACTCTTCATTATCAACTTTAGTTCGAGAGCCTGTCGTTACATTGTGAACCTCATTGCTCGTATCATCATAACGTGCGCCAAGAAGAACCGCCCACTTGTCATTGACCAGAATGTGGTCTTGTAGATAGATACCAAGCTGCTCGTTATCAACCTTTGTTCGCTGCTTGTCGGCGTCAGTCAAAGGCTGAAGCGTTATTGGGTCTAGCAACCAAACATTGTTCGAATAACTTGGGTTGAAAACATCAAAACGCGGATCTGGCAAGATTCCAATAGGCGTGGTTAAGAGTGAATTTCCATCAGCCACCAATGGGTCGCTTGCAAAGTCTTTACCATCAATACTGACCATCTGATAGTCAATACCAACCATGAGGTTATGTTCAACACTTCCCCATTGCATGTTGTGCATCAAGCGGTTATCAATATTGAAAGCATCAGAAGAGCCCTCTTCTGTACTGGCCGCACGCAGGATGCTTTTGCGCTCATTCAAAGGATCAAGCAGCGGACCTAATCCTGGGACGTCAGCAGCATAGACGTACGAATACATTTGTCGAAGGTTAACGTCCATTTGGCTATAACGAGTCGACTGAACAAACGAAGTCGTGTCATTGAACATATGTGCAAACTCGTAACCAACAGAAAGCTGTTCGCGTTCAAACGTTTCCCAATCCGTGTTCCCGACCGCAAGACTATCGCTTATCTTACCGTTTTTGTTTGGCTTCAATGTTCCCTCTACAGGTAAGAACTGCAGGTATGGGTCAGAATCATCTTTTTGGTAACTGGTCAGCAAAGTAATTTCTGACGTATCAGTGAACTTGTAAGTCAGTGAAGGAGCAATAAGGAAACGCTCGGCCTCAACGCCATCAACACGTGTGCCGTTCTTTCGCGCCAAACCTTGCACACGAACAGCAAGCTTCTCATTCACTTCTGAGTTCACATCCAGAGAAATCTGTTTGCGATCTTCAGAACCATACTCCACCGACACCTGACCAGAGCCACCATCAAACTGAGGGCGTTTGCTCACTAAATTGATAACACCACCTGGAGGGTTTTGACCATAAAGCACAGAGGCCGCGCCACGAAGCACTTCCACTCGCTCTAATGCAAACGGGTCAATCTGCCAACTGTAAAATCCAGATGAATACAGACGAGTTCCATCTTGATATAAGCCACTATTCGCCTGCTTAAAACCACGGATAATAAACCAATCTTGCTTGTTATCTTCACCAAAGTAATTGGTTTGAATGCTTGGTGTATATTGCAGTGCATCTGAGACACTGATTGATGCGCGGTCATCCATTTGCTCACGAGTCACAACGGAAACAGCGCGTGGCGTTTCGTTGATCGCTAAATCCATCTTCGTTGCAGTACGACTCTTCGCACCAAGGTAGCTAAAATCAGGACCAACGGCACTGTCTTCTTGTAGACCAATTACAACAATGTTTTCATCTTCTTGAGCAAGCACTTGAGGGGTTACTAGCACCATCGCAATAGCCACTGCTGCGGGTGTTAGCATAAACTGCCGATTCATCATTTTTCTCCTTTTTTGTCGGTAACCTTTCCAACCTTTTATGCGTTGAGCGAATAGACAAGCCCACACGGGTTGGTTCCGGCATAACCACTGATTTTCCTTAAATGCAAAAACACAGGACGTGCTTTGCTAGCATCACAAACTGGGTGATGAGAGCGATCACCCAGTTCTAGATTTTTATTGTTTTGATATGTGAGGAATGAAGCCAAATCGTCGTTACAGTCGACGTAGTCCCCACATCAGATACAAACCACCAATAAGAGATGCCACCAATCCTGCAGGGATCTCTTGCGGATAAAGCACCTGTCTGCCCATCCAGTCAGCCAATAGCATCACACCTGCACCAAGCAAGGCGGCACATAGCATGTGTTGCGATGCTTTATTAAAGCCAAACAAACGTGCCAAATGTGGCGCAAGCAAACCGACGAAGCTAATAGGGCCAACAACCAAAGTCGCGCTGACAGTAAGACAAGCCACAAGCAATAGTAAAATGGCACGAGAACGGTCAACTTTGAGACCGAGAGCTTTAGAAGAAGAAGCCCCGATCGGCAAAATATCTAACCAGCGAACACAAACAAAACTCAAACCAATAAACACAATGGCAGAAAGAGCGAGCGGGAGCAGCGTGTCCATTGACACGTAATACGTCGAGCCTGAAAGCCAAGCCAATGCTTGATAACTGCGTGGGTCACCCGTTGCCAAAATAAAACTCTGGATGGCATTCATGAGTGCAGTAATGGCAATACCTGTCAGCAAGATTCGTTCTGGTTGGAAGCCAGATTTTCTATTCAACAAGACAATGATTAGTACCGTCAACAAGGCACCAATCAAGCCACCAATAGACAAAGTCACAACCGATGCACCAACGCCAGTAAACATAGCAATGATCAAGCCCATTGCAGTTCCTGAGCTGATACCAATTACTTCCGGGCTAGCCATCGGGTTGCCACTCAATCGCTGAATCATGGTTCCTGCAATCGCCAACATAGCCCCGGCCATCGCCGCGGCTAAAAGCCTAGGTGTACGCCATTCCAAAAATAGCCATTCATGGGTAGAGAAAAGCGATGTCCAGCCGTCGTTCTGAACTGAAACGGTGCTGAAGAGCACGATGCCCACCAAGATGATCAACAAAGTAAATGCGATAGCGTGTTTGTTAAGTTTGTTGACGCGCTCCGAGTGACGAGTGAGCACGGTTTGCGTATGCCCTTGCGTCTTTTGTGATAATCGAGGTAGTAACCAAAGTAACAGTGGTGCGCCTAACGCGGCAGTGGCAGCTCCTGTTGGAATAAAGCTCGCCATCAAACCCGGTAATTGTTGAATGACTAAATCGGTGAGGGTCAAAAGCATTGCACCAATCAACATTGAGATCCAAAGTTTGTGCTGAATCTTATGCACGCCAATCAAGCGTGTAATAGCTGGCGCAGCAAGACCGATAAAACCGATGATACCCACCGTCGCCACAACCCAAGAAGTAATAAGCACCGCTAAGCCAAGGCAAACAAAGCGCAGCTTCGCTAGCGACACACCTAAGCTCTTTGCTCCTTGCTCTGATAGCTCCAAAAGGCTCAAAGGTTTAGCAAACAAAAATGCCACTAGTGCAGCAATGGCGACTCTTGGTGCAAGATAGCTGAAATCATCCCAACCACTTTGAACTAAGGAGCCTGCTCCCCAGATCATGAGTCCATTGAGCTTCTCCGTATTCATCATCAAAATGACCGTACTCAGAGAAGCAAAATACAAGTTGATCACCAAGCCAGAAACAACAACAACGGTCGGAGAAAGAGCCCGTCGCCAAGACAACAACATCACTAGCCCCATTGAAGTGACACCACCAACCAAAGCAACTAAATTGGCAGAAAAGTCCAGCATCCAAGGTGTGAATAACGTGGCAAGCATGAGCGTAAAGTTCGCCCCACTCGCAACGCCTAAAGTCGTAGGAGATGCCAACGGATTACGTAGAACCTGTTGCATCAACACACCAGCAACTGCCAAGCCCGCTCCGGAGATCACCGTCGTAAATACGCGTGGCCACCAGCTAAAATGAAGAAGAACGGAATTTATCGACTGGAAATCAGGCTGCCAAAGGCTTGCTAAACCATTGGAAAAGGCGGTGGTTTGACTCAGATGTAACGCTCCAACCGACACCGTAAACATAGAAAGTAAGATCACTAAGGATAAAGGAAAAGCTCTCATTAGAAGTGATCCTTCTCTTTTGCCGCAGCGACTAAATGAGCAAAGCGAACCGCAGAGGGCATGGCACCAAAGCTCCAAACAGGATCAACGCGCATAACAGGGTGACCTGATTGTTCTACGATATATTGCCAAAATTGGTCTTGTGCCAACTGTTGCTCTCCACCATGAGGAAGCGGATCCACAATAACGATGTGCGCTTTTATTCCCGCGAGTTTGTCGATACCGACCATACTAAAACCCCAGCTATTGGTTTTTTCCGTCCACGCATTAGAGAGACCAAGCTGGTTTATTGCTTGTGAATACAAACTGTTCTCGCCAAAGACACGCACGTGTTTAGTGTCCATAAACTGGACCATTAATAATGGCGCTGAATTTTGGTCGACTCTTTCTTTGAGTGAGGCAAGCTGTGCCTCTGACTGTTCAATAAACGTTTCTGCTTCTACCTCTCGTCCCAATTCTTTGCCGAAAGTACGAGTGAATTGAGTCAATACCGACCAATCCGTGATTCCCTGCCCGTAAAGATCTATCGTTGTAACAGGCGCAATTTCCGCTAATCGGCTTTCCATCGCAGAAAAATAAGGGGCAATAAAAATACGGTCGGGTTTGAGCTCGTAGATACGCTCAATGTTGGGTTGCGTTCTTAAACCCACATCTTTTGTTTGTTTTGGTAATATTGGGGCTTTCACCCATGCGTCATAATCTTGCCCTTGTGCGACGCCAACCGGAACAACACCGAGTGCAAGCATGGTTTCGGTCTGTGTCCAATCCACCGACATCACTCGTGGTGATGGCGTCTTATCAACTGCATGAGCAAACAGAGGAAAAGCAAGACTTGTCGCCCAAACAAGTCGCTTCAGCAATGAAATAAGCGGCTTACAATCCATTGTTGACCCCACTTAGCTTGGCATCGCTACTGGATACCCAGCAGGATGGTCAGAAATACGCATTTCAATGCCATAGATTTGCTGCAACTTAGGCTCGGTAAATACTTGTTGAACGTCACCTTGCGCTATCAAGTCACCTTGGTGCAATGCGACAATCTCATCACAAAAGCGTGCAGCTAAGTTAATGTCATGCAGTACGATGATGACCCCTAAACCTAGGTCTTTACTAAGTTTAGAGATCAAAGAAAGCATATCGACCTGATGACTAATATCGAGCGCAGACAAGGGCTCATCAAGCAACAGGTATTCGGTTTTCTGTGCGAGTAACATCGCAAGCCACACTCGTTGGCGCTCACCACCAGAAAGCGTGTCGACAAGGCGATCGGCATATTTGGATGTTCCTGTCATTTCCATCGCCTCTTCCACGATGGTTTTATCTTTTGTACTCAACCGTCCTAATAAACCATGCCAAGGGTAACGACCAAAGCTCACTAAATCTCGACCGAGAATGCTGTCGGTCATGGGTAAGTGCTGAGGAAGGTAAGCGATGTGCTGGGCAAATTTCTTTGCCGATAAACGGTTGATGTTGTCACCATGTAGCAAAATATCGCCATCACTGTATGGTTGTTGCTGAGCGAGCAGCTTGAGAAGTGTGGATTTGCCAGAACCATTGTGTCCGACAAGCGCGTACGTTTTTCCAGTTTCAAACGTCAAATCAAATGCTTTCAACAAAGACTTACCGTCAATATCGAATTGGAGTGCTTTGGCTTCTAACATCCCTACTTCACCTAATCCTATTTACGTCTCGGGGCTGGTGAAACTTCGCTTTGCCGTCTACCTTCCCGTTACGTTTTATAATTTTATTCAACAAAACGATTAATAAGCTTGGCTTTATATAACAGCAAAGATACAAATGCAAACCATTGTCATTATCATTAATAAATAATTTTATAAATCTTATTGGGAGCACATTCTCGCTACAAAAAGCACGTCAGAAGCAAGGGGAAAAGCCATTTAAAACGAAATGAAATAGGGATTGGAAATGAGGACTATCGGCGGCGAGCATCGCCATTCGCAATGCTCGCTCAAGGAATAAGTTAAGCTGCGACGATAAGAAAAGTTGGATGAGAGCCGCAGCGTTGTTGAACCAGTTAATGACGAGCGTCAGCGCCAAACTCTACTTCTTTATAGATATCGGCCAGCGACTTCTTACCTTGTTTGTCTTTGGCTGAACGCTTTCTTGGTTGGTAGTGATACTCTTGGTCATGCAAAGCTTCTTCATGTTCCTTTGCCGACTCTACGAATTCAGCATTCGCAAGTGCTTGTTGGCGTAAGCGGTTTACTCTTTCTAGGGTTTCCCACAACATACTTCACCTCCAAACGAGTTACTGTATACATATACAGTATTATTTATTCCGACCTCCTAGTCAATATTTTGATTCCCTTCATGGTTTGCTCCTCTACTTTCACATTAACCCCATACCAGCATAATGCTCTGGGTACTTATGAATAATTTGTTTTAAGTAGCCTTGATGTTCGCGCAAAGCATTCACGCATTCTCGGGATAACAAGCCTTGGTAAACGCGTTTTTCAAGCTCTAACAAGGCATACGGGATTGACCACGCTTGACGATATGGATGATGGGTGGTCATGACATCAAACACATTAGCAACTGCCGCGATTTGAGCGGCGATAGGAATCCCTGAACGATCTAACCCATGCGGATAGCCAGACCCATCGAGGTTTTCATATTGGTAAGACGTAATTTGCTGAAATAAAGTGACACTCGGATGAACTGGATTACCAATTCTCGCCACAATGTTATCTGCTGATTCAACACATTGTTCAATATGCTCAGATAGCAGCGCTTCTTGCTCTGCATTCACACATCGGCGATTACATACCACATCAGCAGGGAGTTTTATTTCACTCAAAGCATGATAACGAGTGAACATTCCAATTTGCTCGACAACTTCATCACTAAATTGATAAACATCGGCAAGCTCTGTTGCAATTAATTGGGCGTACATACCAATACGCTTAGTGTGCGAGTAAACTTCCGGCGAATACCCTGGCATCAAGCACTGCATTCTTTCTGCCAAGATTTCAATCGCATTGACGACGTGGTCTTCAGATTCAACGGCAAATTGCACCATCTCAAAATAGGGTCTTAGCCCATTTAAAGCCTCGACGCTAAACGCATTGGGTTGAATCGAATTGAGAAACACAAACCCAGTAAAGGTTTGACGGTCATAACAAGGAATAGCGACAGACGAGTGGTAGCCTTGTTTCAACAAGGTTTGAATACGTGGACAGTGGTTGATGTCGTAAAGATCGTTAACAAGACGAGGGATGGCATTGTCTGCAGCAATGCTCAGGTTGTGCAGTTTTCGAAGTGGCGCTTCGTGATGAGCCAAACACCAAGTGTCGAACTCACTTTCGGCAAAAGATTTAAGCATGCCTTGTTTAGGGTGATACTTAGCAAAAGACACCCTATCGACACACGGTAAATGTGCCTGCATCCTATTCTTCAAAGTTTGCATTTGCTCATTGAGCGGTTTTGCAAACGGGTAAAAACTCCGGTGCGCCATACTTCACCTCCACACCAAGTAGAGAAACCAGAAGAAAAGGCTCATGAAAGTCAGCGTATTTGATGTGATTAGAGCGGCTTTTCTCCACCTAAATTATCGACATACCACAACTTAAGTGTACGAAATAAAAACAGTTTTTCGCCAACCTTTTCACCGAATATTCTACGGTAATTTAATCCAGATCAAAAAAAACCAGTGCTATTTTGAGCACTGGCTGTTTTATGCAAATTGAGTTTTCCGATATCAATCCGTTTGGTGATTAACCCAACGCAGGAAGAACACCCAAAGTAATGAGTAGCTGCGCCATCACAATACCAGTACCAGCAATACCTGTTACTAATAGTGCTCCTTGTCCACCTGCCACACGGTATTCACCCGTAAACTCATCAGAGCGACGCACCTTTACCACCATCACTAGCGGTAGGAAGATAGCAAGAATAGCTAAAGCAATTGCAGCATAACCTAGCGCCATGATGAAACCTTGCGGGTAAAACAATGCAAAGCCTAGTGGTGGTGTAAATGTGATCACTGCTGCAACCAAACGGTTTGGCTTTTCACTGTCACCTTTGATCGTGTCACCCAAGAATTCAAACAGACCCAAACTCACACCTAGGAAAGACGTCAGAAGTGCAAGGTCAGCAAATACACCTACCACACTACCAAGATTTGACTGGTGAACAGTTTGAGACAGTTGACCAATCAATGCGCTCAAACCACCGTTTTCAATCAAGGTATCTTGGCTTACTACACCAAGCGTTACAATTTGCCAGAAAATGTAGATCACGAGCGGAATTGTAGAGCCAACGATGATCGCTTTACGCAGAGACGACGTGTCACCGTCGAGGTAGTTAACAATAGCCGGGATACTGCCGTGGAAACCAAAAGAGGTAAAGATTACTGGAATAGCGGCAACGACAAGACCTTGCTCTATTGGCATGCTTAGCAAGTAAGATTCGGTCACGTTTGGCGCAAGAAATGACAAGACTGCAATCATGGTCACCATTTTAAGACCAAACAGCACGCGGTTTACTTTGTCTACAGTGCCAGTGCCCACTGTCACAACCATGGTCACGATAAGGGTAAAGATGATGGTTGAAGTCGAGCCAGAAATATCCAGACCAAACCACTCTGTCAGACGGTCACCAAACTGAGCACCACCACCCGCAATGTAAGCAGCACACAATGAGTAGAACAAGAAGAGCATGGCAAAGCTTGCTACCCATTTGCCCTTCTGACCAAGAATTTGTTTCGCTAGAGTATGAAGAGTTGCACTGCTGTCCGCATATTGGTGAAGCTCCAGCATCAACAACGCAGTAAACGCCATTAACGCCCATAACCCCAGCATAATAATTAAAGAGGTAGAAAAACCAATGCCAGCAGAGGCAAGAGGAAGCGCCAGCATGCCAGCACCAATCGTAGTCCCAGCAATAATCAGGGTGCTACCAAACACTTTAGATCGACTCATTGTATATTTATCTTTACAGCTTTATAAGATTTATCAGCATCAGATCGGGCAACGGCATACCAAACCTAACACCATATTTGGAATGATGACGATTCTGTAGGATCTTTCTAATAATATCAAGCAAAGTGTAAGGATAAAAATCCACACACGTAAACTTAAGTGTACATAACGTTTTTAAACTCTAATTTCTGCAAGCAATTGGGCGCACTCCTCTTCATTCATAAACTTAGGAACAGGATAATTCCAGTGCGCTTCTTTAAGGATCAAACTCACTAACTCTCCAGTATCAGAGGATTGCAACAGTGGCGATGTTTGTTCGATACCAATTGCGTTATACAAATCTTCTAGCCTATGAATGAAATCTTGTGCACTCGCCCTATCCTCACCTTGCGTTCCGATCAAGGCTTCACTTAGGGCTGTCAGTTGTGGCTCAATCTCAGAGAAAGAAAATCGAAGGACAGGGAGCAAAGCAAGACCATTCGCCATTCCGTGAGGTATGCCATACTTGGCACCCAAGTTATGCGCAAATGCGTGAACGTAACCAAGACTCGCTTTGGTGAAGGCTAACCCAGCATAGTAAGACGCCATTGCCATTTTGTTTCGAGCCTCAATATTACTCCCGTCTTCTACGGCTTGAGGTAAGTACTTGAAGATAAGCTTAATAGCCGCAATCGAATAGGCTTTGGTATCAACAGTCGCATTACGGGAAATGAAAGCTTCTACCGCGTGTGTCAACGCATCAATACCCGTATCAGCCGTTATCTTTGCTGGTAAACCAACCAGTAAATTCGCATCCAATGCGGCCATTAAAGGCACCAATTTCGGATCCATTAATGGGGTTTTGTGGTGGGTGTCTGGTTCGGAAACAACAGCGGCAATCGTCACCTCAGATCCAGTACCAGACGTTGTCGGAATCACAAATAAAGGCGCAGGAGTTCTCCACACACGAAACAAACCAGCAAGCTTCTTAATGGATTTCCTGTTTGTCACCCGGGCTGCGATGACTTTGGCACAATCCATGGCAGAACCACCGCCAAGCGCTAAAATCGCGTCACATCCCGAGTCGAAATACATCGTTAATCCAGTCTCTACTTGATCGTATGTGGGATCTGGTTTTACTTCAGAAAACAGCACAACGTCTAAACCTCTGGCTTTCGCGCTTTCTATTACCTGCTCCGCCATACCAATTTTTACTAAGCCGTCATCCGTCACAAGAAGCAACTTTTTAAAACCAAGATCAGCAATCGCCTCCGTCAACTCATGGAGACTGCCAGCACCAGAGAATAATGTCGGTTTAGGGAGTGGGAGTACATAGGCGGCGGCTTTCAAACCATTGGTATAACCGCGATAAAACAGATGTTTTAACATAACAAGTCCTTTTGTTTTGAGCTTTTATTCTAGTTGCTTTTCTACTCCGCTCGAACTGGTAAGGTCACAGATTCATCTTTCCGTTTGCATTATTGATAATACAAATATCGAGACTCTAAGCGCAAACAGGGACAGCGCCTAAACACTCTCCCTGTTTTTGATTCATTCGATTAGCACATTTAGTACGTTAATTCTGGATCGACACAATGGAAGATCTCTCCGCTTCCTTTGCCGTCTTCAAGCATATCAAAAATCAAACGAGCAACTTCTTGACGATATACCAATCCGTGCACTTCTTTCGGCTCGACCAAAACACCGTTGCCTGTCACATCACCATCTTTAAGACCACCTGGGCGAATAATGGTGTAATCCAAATCACTAGTCTGTAACCATGCTTCTGCCAATGACTTCTCCCGGACGACACCGCCGAAGCCCGCTTTAGAGCGTTCAGAAAGATACTGCCAGCTGTCACCACAACCGAGAGACGTCACCAATACAAAACGCTTCAGTGAAGCGTGGCATGCAGCGTCGATAAGATGGCGATGACCAAGATAATCCACCGGAACATCCGCACGAAAGCTGCCCATAGTACTGATGATGATGTCATCTTGATTAAGCTGCTCGACAACCGCATTCACCTCAGCCGCTACCGTTGCATCACACGTAAAGGTCGAGTGGCATATCGCCTTCAATTCCGGATTCTTATCTGGATTTCTTGCTACGCCAATCACTTGAGTACCCTTATCAGCAAAATACTGCGCAATTGCCAAACCAAGACCACTGCTCGCGCCCCATATAACGACTCTTTTCATAACTTACCTTTCACAATACACATGATAATGAGAATACTTTACATCACTATTTGTGTGGTTTTCAAAGGAAGTCAATCGAACAAGGAGAAATCTTTCGAAATCAATACGTAGTTCAAAGAAATGACCAAGAGTTCTGGGCTTCGGATGAATTTTACGTGCAACAAGCAGTATTATTCTCGGCATAACTATAACTAAGCCATGTGCACCCTTTTTAGGTATCAGTTCGCTGTCGCATTCCCCTAAAAAATCAAAATAAAATAAGCACAGGCGAGTAAAAACGTCGGTAATTACAATGAAGCAATCTTCCCACTCCATCTCGGGGTTTGAAGTCGATCTAAAACAAGCCCTGATCTGGGTAGCGCGTGCGTTAGATTACGTAGGCGTAGACGATACACACCATAGCCATCGAGTCGCCTATATTGCCTATCAATGTGCGATCACCTTAGGTTGGGACATCAAAAAAGCAGAGTTCTGTTACTTTGCTGGCATGATCCACGACTGCGGAGTTTCTGAGACCCGCGAGCACATGATGCTGCTTGAACAGCTTGTTCCTCAAGACGCCAAAGCGCACTGCATCCGTGGCTACCACACGCTTAAGCAATGTCGGTTGCTCACTCAATTCGCAACGCCAATTCTTTATCATCATACGCACTGGAAAGAACTCGAACAGATCGATCTTCCGACATTTGAAAAAGACGTCGCTGCACTGCTTTACCTTTCTGATCGTCTCGATTTTATGCGTGCGTATTACGTATCTAACTGCCATAGCGACCTTGTCACCTTGCATGAGGAACTGATTGCCGAGTGTGTAATGGCAAATGCGGGCACGCTGTTTAACCCAAACATGTGCGACGCGATGGTTCAATTGATCATGACAGATGCGTTTTGGTTTGCGATGGAGTCAGAGCATATCGAAACGATTGGACTTCAATTTGAGAATATAGACTGGCTGCAAAAACAACTAACCATAGAAGACATGAACAGCTTGGGTTTGTTCTTAGCTCGTATTGTTGATGCCAAGAGCCCTTTTACTTATCAACATTCACAAAAGGTCGCTGAACTGTCTCGTTACTTGGCGAAGAAAATGGAGTTGGATGAGCACGAACAAGAGATGATTTTTATTGCTGGACTCGTTCACGATATTGGTAAACTCAAAACTCCGGATGAGATCCTTCATAAGGAAGGACCGCTGGACCAACACGAATACACTCGAATTAAACGTCACACCGTGGACACAGAGTTAGCACTGCATAAAGTGTTTCCTAACGCCAAAATTGCTGAATGGGCTTCCAATCATCACGAGCGCTTAGACGGCTCAGGTTATCCATACCATAAAACAGGTGAAGCCTTGGACGTACCATCACGCATTATTGCGGTCGCAGATGTCTTTCAAGCACTTTCTCAAGATCGTCCCTACCGTGGACGCATGACGCCACAAGAAATCGCCATCATCATGGATGAGCAGATCAAATCAGGTAAGCTCTGTGCTGATGTATATCGAGTTTTGTCATCACACATGCAAACGTGTTATGAGCTCTCCACTCAAGCTTAACGCCGAGCCGTAAACAGAATAAAACAAAGGGACACCAGATTGGCGTCCCTTTGTTATTTCAAACGTATTTCAACGCGACCACAATAATAAGGTCTAGTGAGCGATGTCGAGCTGGTTATCTTTGACACCGTTAATACGGAACCAACCTGCAATACTGAATCGCTCAGCGTTTGTCGGCAACACTTCGTGTGGGAATTGCTCAGATAGGAATACGAACAGACGACCAGAACGCGGTGGAATAGTCGCAATTTTGTTGTCATTCAAATCGTACACCACCAACTCACCTGCATCTTCTTCGCTCCACGACTCATTCATGTAGAACACCGTGGTTAGGCGGCGGTTTTCATTGCCCTTAAAGCAGTCGAGGTGTTTTTGGTAGAAGTCACCTTTCTCGTATTTCGCGAAGTGCGCTTCGTACTCAAACAAGCCTAGAAAGAAATGACGGTTTGCTTCCAAACGGATCTCTTCCATCTTATCTAAGAAAGACGCCACTGGTGCACCCATGTCGCGTTTCAACCATTGGATCTTGTCACTGCGAATGGTTTCAATACGAGTCACGTCGTCGTTACGACCAATACGTGCTTTCTTCCAATCATCAGGAATACAGTCACGCAGCTCAGCCACTTCCTCTTGAGAAATAAAATCATCCCAGATGTAGTATCCGTGCGTCGATAACGCGTCGATCAGTTTGTTCATTCTATTTTGTTCACTCGTATAGGTTTGGGCGGTCTATATAAGAAATCCGTGCTACAACAACAAATTCCATTTTCTATCGACACGACAAATCCACACAGTTCGCAGAATACAGACGTAAAAAAGCCGCTCTCAAGAGCGGCTCAGTTTGGTTCAGTTGCTACGTTTCAATTATCGAGTTTGAAGCGCAACAGAACGAGGCCGGATTGGACGAATTCGCTGAATCACTGGGCGTTGTTTTTTCTTTAGCTGGATATGACACATTTCCAACACTAGACCAAACGCCATCGCGAAATACACGTAACCTTTGTTGATGTGAATAGCAAAACCTTCTGCCATCAACAGACCACCTAGCAATACTAGAAACAGTAGAGCAAGTGTCTTAAAGCCCGGGTAACGCGTCACTAGATTGTTGATTTTCTCCGCCGTTAATACCATTACAATTGCTGACGAGATGATTGCCGCCACCATAATAGGTACCTCGCTCGTTAAACCAACTGCGGTGATCACCGAGTCCATTGAGAACACAGCGTCAACTGCAACGATCTGCAGTAAAACCACGGCAAGACCAGTACGAACATGAGTCGAGTGACCGTGTTCTGTATGCGTTAACCAACTCCACAACTCTTTCAAGCTTTTCGCCAATAGGAACGCACCACCCGCAATCATAATCAAATCACGACCAGTAAATGCGTAGTCGCTAAAGCTGATTAACGGCTGAGTAAGCTGCATGATCCAAGAGATCGAGAACACCAAAACAATGCGAGCCATAACGGCAAGACCGATACCTAGGTTTCGGGCAAGTTTACGCTGGTGTTGTGGTAATCGTTCACACAGAACGGAGATGAATACGACGTTATCAACGCCTAAGACAACTTCAAGAGCAAACAAGGTAGCGAAGATAGCCCACGCTTCTGGTTGCATGAAAAGTTCTAACATGAGTACGCCTCCGATGATTGGAAGCCATACAGTGAATTGTTCAGTCGACTAAAGGGGTCGTCCATTAAGTTTATTTAAACCTCTGTTACTTAGGAAAGTTGAGTAAATCACCTCTCCTATTTGTTCGCAATCCCCTATTTTGTCAGGCTTATGTCAACCATCTTTCGTCCTCTAAGGGTTATTGCCACTACTCACCCCCTTAAAGTGCCCAGTTGAGCCAAATCTTTATATAGAACACGAAAAGAAACACCTCTTTTTGCGTGCTTCAACAATCGTAAAAAAATGTTTCACAATAATATTTTGATATACTGAGAAAAATCACACTAGTTAGTCTTACGAATGGATTACATAACACTCTCACGCATTAGCCTTAAACACCTCACCGTATTGCACATGTTGCTCACAACACACAGTGTGACTCAAGCAGCAGAACAGCTTTGCGTGACCCCTTCTAGCGTGAGTAAAACGCTAAGCCAATTGCGCGACATTCTTAAAGATGACCTTTTTTACCGCGATGGCACTCGCTTAGTCCCAACGCCGTTTGCTTTAAACATCGGTCCTTCGGTACACGGCATTCTTTCCAGCATGAACGGTTTGCTTTACCAAGGCTCATTCAATCCTGCGTATTACGAAGGTCGCTTCTCTTTGGCGATGCGTGAAAGTACCTTTGAAATTTTCGCACCAATGCTACAAAACCTATCTCAACAAATGGGCAGTCGAGCACAACTGAACGTCTACGCGAAAGAGCAGATGAGTTTTGATTCTTTAATCCGTGGACAAGTGGACTTTATGATTCTGCCACACGATATCAGCCAACCACCTACGCATAATAAAGACTTGGTTTGGCAGACGATTTTAGAAGATGAGATGATCTGTTTGATGGGCATTAATAACCCTTTGTCAAAAGAAGATCTCTCGGTAGAAAACTACTTGTGTGCTAGGCACATTGGCATTCACGATAAAGACTTATCTCAACCTTACTTTGAGCAGAACTTAACTCAGCGCTACGCCAAACGCAGTATCGCGATGCACGTGGCGGACTTTGGGTCCGCAGCTGTGATGTGTCACCACTCAGATTATCTGTTCACTTGTTCAAAGCTTTGGGCACAAATGGCACTACAAGCGAAAGGATTAGTAGAAAGACCATTGCCGTTCGAATATGGACAAGTGGCGTATAGCTTGGTGTGGAACAAAGCGAGCCTCAACGATCCCGCTTTAAGATGGCTACAACAACAAGTGCTTGAGGCGTGTGAAACCTTGGGAGGATGCAGCAAACCAAGAGTGAATAAACTCTAAAGTTATCCCCGCTGCGTTACACGTAGACCGATGGCATGGTCATTGGTCTGCTAACGAATTGGCTCAATTGAGCGTGGAAGCGCTCCATTTCATCCTGAGAGCATTTCTCCCAGCCAAGGGCTTCGCCTGTTACACCATGATGCTGAAACGCGTTCAAACGAATGTTGACTGATTCAGGTAACGCTTGCAGATAGTGCCCAACTGTTGCGACTTCCGTATCGAGATCGCTCTTACCTGGAATATGCAGTAAACGCACTTCATACAACTTGCTTGCTTCGGCTAAATACTGAATTGCTTGAAATACACGGTGATTATCCCGCCCTACTAACCAGTGATGCGTTTCACTTTGCCACGATTTTAGGTCGATCATCGCCCCATCCATATACGGTAGGACTTTTTCCCAACCTGCGGTAGATAAAGAGCCATTGCTATCAATGAAGCAAGTAAGATGTTGCAATTCAGGGTCCTGTTTAATCCCTCTAAACAGCGCAATAATGAAAGGAAGCTGTAAGGTAGATTCCCCACCGGATACCGTCACACCGCTAATAAAAAAGCGCTGTTTTCGTATCAAATCGAGCATTGCTTCCACAGAGTAGTCAGTAATTTTTGGATTAGATTGGTGCTGACATATCTCTATACAACGGTCGCAGTGGGTGCACTCCTCTTTAAGCCAAACAACGTTGTTGCTTTTGTCGAACTTCAGTGCGCCAACAGGACACTCGCTCACACAATCCCCACAATGGTTGCAGTGATTGATTGTGTGCGGATTGTGGCAGTTGATGCACTGATAGTTGCAACCCTGTAGAAAGATGACTAGACGGTTTCCAGGTCCATCAACACAAGAGAACGGAAGGATACGAGTTACCTTAGCCAAGAGGTGTTCCGATCGTCTAGCCATCTTATTCTTATCCGTCACCGATTACTTAGCGTAAGTCGGTGACATTTCATGACTCACCACACGTGGAGAACGCTCCAAAATACCAGTGTTCTTCGCCGCTTCTGCGCCTAGGAATGTAGTATTAGTACGTGAACCTTCTGCATCGTATTTCGCGATCTCAGACAGCTTCACCATGTAACCCGTCACGCGAACCAAGTCGTTCGATGCTACGTTTGCCGTAAACTCGCGGTAACCAGCATTCAATGCGCCTTTACATAGGTTGAACATCGCTTCTGGGTTCGATTTCACGGTTTCGTCGATAGTCAGAATGTCACTGATGCCAGAACGGTAGTATTGGTGATGACCTGCCGTCGCTTGCACGTAAGACACTGGATCTGGTTCGTTGCCGTAAGGAATGCGCACACCTGGCGTCACATCCAAATCTAAGCTGATGCCACCTTGCGCGTGCAGTAGCGCTTTGCCTTCCAAACCAAATTTCACTGATGTGCTTTCTACCAATTCAGCCAATTTCGCAGAGATCTTATGACCTAGCTCATTTGCCGCTGTGTCTTGACCATAACGACTCGTATTGCCCTCTTTCGCTAGCAATACGTTTACCGCTTCTGCCATGCCATAAATGCCATACATTGGCGCAAAACGAGACTCTTCGATCAGACCTTCTTGCGTTAGAAAGCCTTTAAAGAATTCAGATTTCTCATGCAAATGTGAAGCTCGAGCATTCATCAACTCAACCATCAAACCGTGGTATTCTGGCAGAACGTTGTTGAAGAAATCTTTACAGTTATCTGCACGATTCGCCGCTTCTTTTAGATTCATACGCACTAACGTGTTTGAACCACCAGCCAATGGCAGAGAGTTGTAGCAACTCACGATACCAAAGCGACCACCTTCGTACGCGCTCACATGCATTGGGTAGTTTGCGATGTGCGGCTTGCTGCACTCACAAATGTTTTGTGTTGCTTGTTTTAACAGGTCGTCTGGTGTAACTGCTTCGTCGTACATGAACGTTAAGTTTGGCGCGATCTGTTTTAGCTCTGCGTCAACTTTCAAAATCGTACGACAAATGATGTTGTCCGTAGGACCAATATTCACGTGCATGAATGCGTCTGGCAATGTGCGATCAAGCATGACCCAGAAGTGTTTCAGTTTTTTGTATATTTGCTCGTCAGTTAGGTCACCCACGTAAGGCATTAGCACGTCATCAAGTTGACCAAGGTAAACGGGAATGTTGGTTACCGAAGGCACGTGATGATAAATGATGGTCAACATGTTGATCGCATCATCAAAATCTTCTGCTGGAGCTAACTCCAAGTATTCAGAACCTTGAGAAAGAAATTTTGCGTAATCTGGCAAAACATAGCGCGGCTTAAATGGCGCGTGACCTTCAAACATGTCACATATGACGCCTTGCTGCATCGCTTGGCTTACCTCGTCAGAGACGGTCATATATGGAATTGTGGCTTCGGCTTCCAAAGCAAGAAAGTTTGATTTCTGTTTTGGAGATAAGTTGCTATCGGTCGCGATAGCAAGGAAACGCTGCTGAAGATCAGAAAGGCTTTGAGTCATCTAAGATGTTCCTGGAGAAAATACAACGAATACGTCCTTTCAAATCGTTTGCTCACTTTTGAGCATTGGTTGAAAGGACGCGTTGAATTCTACGCCTTGAGAGTCTTTGCCACTAATGAAAAAAACCAAAAAGTTGATTTCCATTTTGGAAATAAGATTTTGCTAATTTAGCCTAAGTTTTAATAACTTAGCGAAATAATTATCAATTCAGCTACGATGCGCAGTCGACAACATAACGCCCGCGCTAATGAATACACCGCCCGTTAAACGATTGAATAACTTCGCTCGTCCTTTCGCAAATAACCAATCCGATGTTTTCACTCCCAGCAAACCATAGAAGGTCAGCCAGCTCAGTTCAAACACCACAAAAGTACTAGCAAAGACAATATATTGAGTGAATAACGATGCAGATGGGTCAATAAATTGAGGAAACAGCGCGGTAAAGAACACAATGGCTTTCGGGTTACTCGAACCCACAATAAAACCACTGGTAAATGCGCTTAAATAATTCGAAGAAGATTGCTCCGGTTGCGCTTGTGAGAAATCCGTTTGCTTAGAGCGTAATGCTTGAATACCAAGCCAAATAAGATACGCAGCACCACACCATTTAATGATGTTAAACACCAGTTCTGAAGAGGCGATAACGACGCCAAGCCCAGTAAAAGATAAGGTAAGAATTATGGTAATTGCCGTCAGACTGCCAAGGGCGGTCGCAAAGGCATGGCGAAATCCATTACTGACGCCTTTACTCAAACAAAGCAGCGAGCTAGGACCAGGAGAGGCAGTCAGAACAAGTATCGCAAGGGTGTAGTAGATCCAAGTATCGAGTTGCATTGGCGCTCCTTTCCAATGTGTTGATGGGGGTACAGATCGTGTAGCCTACTTGCCTTTCTCGACGTTTCTATCCATGAAACGTAACGCGGAAAGACACCACATAGCTTTTATGAAAGCTGAACGACGATAACTGAACAGGCTCAAAACCAACCTAGCTTTTAGTAAAGCCTATGAGTAAGCAAGCTAAGCAGAAAAACTCAGTTTGCCTCGCTTCTAGTCCACTTTGAGCTGTTTAGTTATGCAATCAACATACTGGTAATATGCAACCGTGTAAAGCGATTCGTTACTCGACAGATATTGTGAATAACCCACCTTAATTGCGCTTAATCGTAGAAAGGTTTTGGATCCACTTCTAACGATGATGGCGCTACTGCTTTCTCAACCGAATGTGAGCTGTTTTTTAAATCTACCATAGCAACATCGATGTAACGCTTATACTTACGTGAGTAGAAACACTTCACGATGGGTTTAAGTGGCTGAGAATCGTTGGATGTCCACACAATGCCAACTCGGCCATCACTCAATTGTACTATCGAGCCCACAGGGTACACACCTATGCAGTTGATGAACTTGTACACCAAGTCGGGATCAAGGTGGAATGGCGTCAAACTCAATAAGATTTTAAACGCTTCTGCCGAGCTCATGCCCTTTTTGTAGACGCGATCCGCCGTCAATGCATCATAGATATCAACGATACAGCTCATGCGCCCATGCATCGGGATTTGCTCACCTGATAAGCCCAGTGGGTAACCAGTACCATCAAGTTTCTCGTGGTGCATCAAGCACACATCACGACTCACGCTACTCAATCCTTTAACGCCAACAATGATCTCACCTGCGAACACTTGGTGGAGTTTCATGTGTTCAAATTCTTCCGGTGTTAAGCGAGCAGGTTTATGCAAGATCTCATCATCAACTTTGATTTTACCAACATCATGAATGATGCCGCCGATCGCAAGTTGTTTCAGCGTCTCTTTGTCTAGCCCTAAATGCTTACCGAAAGAAACCAACAAACAAGCAACATTCACTGAGTGCTCCAAAAGGTAACTGTCTTTTTGGCGCAGCGCTGATACACATTGGAGTGCATCAGAATCGATGAATACGCTGTCAATCATGTCATCGGCCCACGATTCAATCTCGTTGACCTCAATGATTTTTCCTTCAAAGGTTTGGTTCAGCAGCTTTTGCGCTAAACACTTCGCTTCCGCAATCAGTTTTTTGGCACGCTTGTGCTGCGCCTCGCGGGAACGGAACGCTCGCTGGATTTGAGGAGTGGTCGTGATTTCAGAAGCTGACAACGTAATGTCATGCTCTTCCTCAACAGGCTTAAAGACGCACTGCTGCGCTGAGAGTTTCTGATCGACCCAAACGTACTTTACGCCGCTCGCATGCAGTTTTTTGATGCCCTGCTCCGTAGAGACACGACCAGCATTCGCGAGGTTGACACGTTTGTTCTGTTCAATCGCAGTAACGAACATACCGATACTGACGTCTGCGATCGCTATTTTTATTGAGTCTTCTGGTTTGTACTGCATACGCGCAACTTGTTAACACTTATTATTTAGCAAACGCATTATAAGAGATCTGACCATTCACTGTTATAAGAATTCACTATCATTTAGAATTAATGAGCTTTTGGTCAATATATGAGACAACATCGCCACAATAAACCACTTTTATTTTATGGACTTAGGTCAAGATTTCATCACAGATGCTGACAATTTCGATAATTTGGGTGCTGAATCAATAACTTCTCAATACAAATGGTATTTACTGTTGACTAAGTTTTATAAATACCGATTATTAGTCGCATTACTCTAATAATTATTCTACTTACACATAAACACCGTAAGCTCATTAACATAACAGACTGTCAATCTGGACCGACTTCTTTCGTTTGCAGTGTAAAAGGACAAACTTCAAAAATATGTCATTTGCGTGTAGCTCGACTTATATACTTATCTCCAAGACGGCTTGGGTTATGGGGGAAGTATCTTGACCAACAAGGTTGATCAAACTATTTCAGAACACGATCGTGATTTTTTACAGATCGTTGAACAACGCTTCATTCATATCTTCGATGTGTTTAATGAAGGACTCTTCTACATGGATGAGTTCGGCAGCATGGTTTTTTATAATCAGCGTTTTTATGAGCAGTTCGGCATCAACGCTGGGCGTATCAACCTCGATAGATGGTTAGAGTTGGTGCACCCGTTAGATCGAGAACGCTTATCTAAACGTGTCGATGAACACATCACGACCGACAACACTCGCGTCACGACCACCTACCGCCTTCGTAAACCCAACGGACAATATGTTTGGATCGAAGGCGTTGCAATGACCAAAGAAACCGAACTGGGTCATTATATGGTTGGCAGCCATCGCGATATTTCTGAACGTAAGTTGATGGAGAGTTACATTCATCAAGTCGCTTTCCATGACAACGCATCCGGTATGGCCAACCGCGCTCACTTACTGCTTAACATCAGTGAATGCGTAAAATCCAACGGTGCTCATGCGTCGATTTTTTACATCCAGATCGAAGAGATCAAGTCGTACCTAAACCAATACGGTAGCGAGCTTGTTGATGGTTTAGTAGAAAAGCTATTGCAAACGCTTAGTCACTTACCTTCACCAAACTGCACGGTTTATCGTGTTCACGATGACGACTTCGCGATTTTGGTACTTGACGACGTGCCGCTCGAACAGTTGCAAGAATACGCACAGACCATCAAGCAAAATTATCACGATGCCGTTGTCGAACAAGGGCAATATCTTGGCAGTAACATCAGTATCGGTTTATACCCTTCCATCGATCCGGAACACTCTGCTGAAGAAATTTTGCGTAAAGCCGCACGCACTTGCCAATACGCCAATGAGAAGAACAAAGATCGTATTGCCGTATACAGCCAGAAAACGCAGTATGCGGTAGATCGCTATTTCTTTATTGAGCAAGGCTTAAAAAACGCACTTGAAGAGCGAACACTGAGTGTAAAATTCCAACCAATCGTCAGTGCATCCGATCTGCAAGTTGTGAGTTTCGAGTCTTTGGTACGTTGGCGCAGTAAAGAGTTCGGTGAGATCTATCCAGACGAGTTCATTCCCGTCGCAGAAAACAAAGGCTTGATCGTTGAGCTTGGCTATCAAGTATTCGAGAAAGCGTGTCAGTTCATAAAGAGCTATCGTGAGCGCTATCAAAACCAAGTAAGGGTGAACGTAAACGTATCAGTATTACAGCTTCTCAATAGCGAATTTCCAAACAAAATTAAAGCAATGGCTGACGAAGTAGGAGTCGAGCCACAAGCAATTGTTTTGGAGCTTACTGAAACCTTTATATTGGACAATAACCAGGCAGCTATTGCTCCTTTGAACACCTTGAGTGAGTTGGGCTTCGCTCTCTCTTTGGATGACTTCGGTGCTGGTTACAGCTCATTAAACTGCTTCTTCGATCTGCCAATGACACAGATTAAGATTGATAAGTCGATGGCTTGGAAGACATTAACCAACCGCTCCTCTCATGAGTATCTGAAGTTCTTGATCACTATGTGTCGCGAACAAAATATAGAAGTGGTTATCGAAGGGATTGAAGACGCAAAAATGCGCGACTTCTTTACCAGTATGGGCGTGGACTACCTACAAGGCTATTGGTTCTCGAAACCGCTTTCAGTGGCGAGCGCAAGCCGATATACCTTAAGTCAATAAAGGCGCTCACTAAGAATCGGTCCTCATCATTGAACTTCCCTGAGCTGGAGACACTCCAGCTCAGGCTTTTCATTTTGTTTGCGATTTATCTCAAGCGATCAAACACAACATTTTGATCTAAGTGCTCATGATATTCGGTGTAGTCTAATCCCATATCAAAGATATATTTAGTCACCAAATTTCTGACACATTCGACCAATTGTTCCGCTTGCCATGGCTTTTCAAAGTAACGGTCAATACCTGCCGAGTTAATCGCATTAATCGTATCCGTATGGGTTGCTTGTCCTGTCAGCAGTACTTTTCGCGTATGGATAAAACGACTGTCTTTGGAAATTTCCGTTAACAGTTCTACACCTGTTTTCCCTGGCATGACGTGATCTGAAATAATGAGAGCTATCATCTCACCTTCCGCATCCAATTCGTCCATCAGCTCAAGAACTTCATCGGCAGACTCGCAATCTTCAATGTTGAGCCATTGGCTTAACGACTGTAAGTCTTGCAGAACCGCGCTTAACACCTCTCGCTGGTCATCAACGCAAATTAAATTAAGCTTGTCCATGTTCATCCTCTACCGGTAATTTAATTCTAAATATGGTTTTCTCACTGTCGCTTTTCACCGCAATTGAGCCGTTATAGCCAGCCACAATACGTTTCACTATCGACAGCCCCAACCCTAAGCCAAACGACAACCCACCTTTTTTCGTGGTGAAGTTTGGTCGAAAAATCTTTCTGCGTGTCGCTTCATCAATCTCTGGACCATTATTCGCGATGGTCACAAGTATCTTGCTTTTACTCACACGAGTTTGGATCTCAATCGCAGGTGATTCTGTCTCTCTCATCGCATCACATGCGTTCTTTAGGATGTTGACCCAGATCTGCACCAATTCCGTTTGGGAACCAACAAACAAAGGCAAGTCAGCAGGACTAAAGCGCACGCTTACGCGTCGTAAATCGCTTTGTAACAAAGCAAGCGCTTGGTTTATCGAGTCATTGACTCTAAGCCCTTCTTCTTTATCGATGTCCGTGCGACCAAGCTGTTTCACCGATTTCACGATGCCAACAGTGTGCTTGGAGGCAATGCGTAAGTCGTGTAAATCACGCCCCATTTGCCAGTAACGAATGGCTTCTTCTGGTCGCTTTAACCAATGTTCATTTAGGTAATCAGTCGGCACTGCACGGGCGAGTTCACGAGCCAATTCTTTGGGTAAACCGTAATATTTTTCGAAATGGCGTCCCCGCTTTCTTGCCTCACTGGAAGACACTTTTTGCCCTTGCATCAAACCAAAATCAAAGAACTGACTTGCTTCCGGATGAACTTCTTCAAGTAATTCCATGATCACGGATTCCAAACGCTCCGACTTACTACTCACCACCCCAATGGCATTATTAAGCTCATGCGCAATGCCTGCAGCAAGTTGACCTAACGTCGTCATTTGCTCTGCGGTGTGCAGCTTTTGCAGTGCTTTCTCTTTGGCTAAGGCTTCTTGCATCGCTCGACGTTGACGGCGCGACAGCTCATTGACCATGACAGGCATAAACTGCGCCGTTAATGGTCCGTATTTGCCCGCTTCCACAGCCGGAGTATTGCGCTCTATCCACGCTAGCTCAACATCCGTTTGCGCTATCACCGTTGACGACGCGGTCCACGTTCCTGAAAAGAAACTGTGCACACCGATAAATGCCCCTTTCGATGCAGAAAAAACTTCGGTTTGCTTTTTACCGTCTTCGGAAAAGTAGCCAGCAAGCTCGCCTGATAACACGTAATAGAGTCGCTCGTTGTAACCGTCTTGTTCAATCAATACCGAACCTGCCGCTACGGTAATGCGACGCTCGATATGATTGAAGTAACGCTCGACCAGCGTATCTAATTTACTTTCGTACATGGCTTAACCAATGTGTCCAACCGTGTGAAGAATCCACACCATCAAGAAGCTCAACAACACACCAACCACACCGAGCACAACGCCGACACGAGCCATTTGATTGCTTTGTACATGCCCAGTTGCATGAGCCAATGCGTTTGGTGGTGTACTGATTGGGAGAGACATTCCTAATGACGCTGCGAAAGTCACTACTAGAATCAATGTCACTTCACCGCCCAACGGAGTCAAGGACGCCATAGATGTACCAAGCGCAGCCATAATAGGCATCAGCAAGTTAGCCGTCGCCGTGTGGGACATAAAGTTCGCCATCACCAAACATAAGAACGCCGCACCAAACAACACAACATAAGGTGAGAATTCATCAAACGGAATGCTATGCACCACCAGCTTAGCTAGACCCGTTTTATCCAGAGCAAGCCCAAGCGCAATACCACCAGACACGAGCCAAAGCACATCCCAAGAGATTTTTTTCAAGTCTTCTTTGTTGATGATGCCAGTTAGCGAGAATACCGCGACAGGAATTAAAGCGACGGTGTACGAGTTCATGCCATGAGCAGAACCCATCAACCAAAGTAAAATGGTGCCTGCAAAGGTGATATAAACAATCATCGCTTTCGGTGTTTTTAGGAATTTGCTCTTAATATTGAGGTCAATCGTGGTTTGTTCCGCTTTATACATAAAGCCGATTAAGAACCAAGCAAGAGCCATCATCACAACCACAAAAGGAACACCGAAGACCATCCACTCACCGAAGGTAATTAAGTTATCACCAACGAGATACTTCAAGGCAATCGCATTTGGAGGCGTACCAATTGGCGTGCCGATGCCACCAATGTTTGCAGCAACAGGAATACACAAAGCAAACGCGATACGCCCAGGGTCTTTGGGGCCAAACACCGCAATCACTGGCGTTAGAATCGACAACATCATTGCGGTTGTCGCTGTGTTCGACATAAACATCGAAAAAATCGCCGTGATCAGCATTAAACCTAACATCACGTATTTAGGATTTTGCCCAAAAGGCTTGAGTAGCACACGCGCCAAGTTCACATCCAAGCGATATTTAGTTGCGGCCATCGCAAGAAAGAAACCGCCCAAAAACAGCATAATGATTGGGCTAGCAAAGGTCGCCATGATGTCGTTGTATTGCAATAGCTCGCCAAAATGAGGCTGCCCTTCATCAAACCTAAAGAAAATGATGCTCTTGTTGGATACGAGCAACAGCTCAAGCACGATGATCACCACCGACGTGGCATAAATTGGGATCGGTTCAAATACCCAGCAAAGCGCTGCAAGCAAGAAGATTGCAATCACTCGTTGCTGAATAATGGTGATTCCTTCGAATGGAAAGGCTGACAATGGCATCAGCAAAACGAGCAAAGGGATCACCGTTGGGATGATGTATTTGAGATAAGGGCGCATAGTACTACTTCTCTTCCTGAGATGGTTTACCGTGAGATAACAAGCGTAAGAAGCTGTTTTTATTGGCTTCCTTTCGCCACTCCGAGAAGAAATTATGCGCGCCCTTTAGAGGAGGGTTTCTGGTGTTAGATCAATGAACTCTTATTCACGACGGAAAACATGCGGTATCTGTGTTCAAGCTCACTAATTGAGCGAAATATATTTATCGATCACACAGCGCTTCCATCATACGCTCGCTCCATAACATAGTTCGTCAGTATCGCTCCACGCACCTCAACTTGTTGTTCCTTAAGCACAGAGAATCCCATGTGCTCAAAGAACGGACGAGCGGTAATACTCACCTCCGAATAGAGCCGTGTCAGCCCTTTTTCTTTAGCTTGCTTGAATACATGCGCCATTAGTGCGCGTCCAACGCCCTGCCCTTGATATGCGTGATGACAGAAAAAGTGGTCAACAAGCCCGCTTGATTGAACATCGCTATAGCCCACAATGACCCTATCTAACTCTGCGACAAAGGGGTGAATGTCCATCATTTTCTGCAGCCAAATTTCTGAATCAAACTCGTCTGGCGCCCACGCTTTCAGTTGCTGTTCGTTGTAGTCTCGACGGTTGACATTACGTACCGTGTTATAGAAAAGTGCCCAGAGTATTGGTGCATCTTGCTCACGAAAATCACGAATAACAATCATAGTTTTTCTATTAAATCGAACTGCATTAATTGGCCTCGCACACCTGGCTCACCAACTGGGTACCAACCATGCTTGAGGTAGAAACGTTCTCCCGCATCATTACCCGGAATATAACGCAATCTTGCATATACGCAGCCCTCTTCAACAAAGCGTTTGAATAGGAAATCTTGCAATTGCTTACCCAGCCCTTGATGACGAAACTCCGGCAGCAAATAAAACAGGTTGATGTATCCGAATCTATGACCCTCTTCATCGGCTACCGGATACCGACACTCTAACTGCCCGATAATTTGGTCATCTTTGATCACATGAAAAAATCCCGCTTCGGGATCTTCCACTATCGACTTGAACCACAAGGTGATTTCTTGAGTATCGAACCCATTTTGATGACCAAAACTCACCTCATACGCGTCTTGTCGAAATGCAATGCACAAATCCAAATGACGAGATAAATCGACGGGAACAAATTCCATTTAAGCCTTTCCTTTTCTTGCTTAGCTTGCCTATATAGACATTAGTTATTTTATATAACCATAAATTCAAGAATTTTATAATTCAACCGTCGGTCATTTGAAATCATGCTTTTATAGGAGAAGTTATTATGCATGCATCATCTGTTACCCAAAAACCGACTCAATTTGGCTACTACCTAGGCGTATTTGGCGTTGCCTTGGTTCTTATCTGGCTAGGTATTTATAAGTTCACCCCTACAGAAGCCAAGCTAATTGAACCTTTGGTGCTTAATCACCCAGCAATGTCTTGGCTGTACAGCATCATCTCAGTTCAAGCAGTTTCTAATATCATTGGTCTGACAGAAATCATCGTCGCACTTGGATTGATCATCGGTTTGAAAAAACCAACCGTTGCCTACTGGTCTGGTATTGCGGCGAGCATCATCTTTCTTGCTACACTGAGCTTCTTAGTTACGACACCAAACACATGGAAAGTTTCCGACGGTGTTCTAATCGCGAACTTTTTCCTAGTGAAAGATATTTTGTTCCTAGCAATTTCAATCAGCGTGATTGAGAAGAATAAACCGAGCTCGTTTACAAAGGCAGCCGCTTAAGTAACAGGCACTTTTAAAGTGAATGAAGAGGAGCGCCATTTGATAGTGGCGCTTTTAATCAGGCGTAATACAACGCAGTGTTTTTCCATGTCAGCTCCCTTTTTAATCCTTTAAAATCGAACTTGTTAAAGTGCAAATAAAAGTACGCATTGAAGTCCTTGAAGTTCCCAACTTAAATATCATCTATAAGAATCATACCTCCCCTATCACGCTGATTTAAATAAACATTTAATCTCGGCTCATACATAACTACTGATAAATAGTTACTTCGCTTCGAAAATTTTCATTGGGCAGCTTTTCTGTGATTGGTGCGTCTGAAATTTAGCTTGTAATCGAATACACTCCATATGCACCCCGTGCAATAAAAAAGGAATTATATGAAAACGCTTATTTATGACACGCTTGTCAACCTTGCTAACCAAGAACCTGAACACCACGCAAAGATCCGCCAAAACTTGTATGAGCAACTCGATCTGCCATTTGATAAGCAACTTGCATTGTATGCATGCGCTCTTGGCCCAGCGAGTTCAGGGAAACTGGAAAGCCGTGAAGGAATAGACAATGCAGTAGACAGCGCGATTAGACTGTTAACGACTCCTGAGCGTTAATTTGCTTTTTGTTCTGTGACGGCCCTACTCCCCTAAGGGCCGTTTTTCTTTCCGAGATTTAATCATAAGTCGTGAGTCGCTGGACTTGTTCTGAGTGTGAGAAGTCGATGCAATAAGCGAGCTCTACCGTCCCTCCTCTTTTCGCTTGATACTGTTCTACCGCCTTACGGTCAATGAGTTCATGAATACCTGCAAACACTTCTATCGATAGATCTGAAAACTCTACGTACCCCTGCATTGCCACTCTCGCGTCTTTTGCCACTTCTGTTTTTGGATAAAACGTGGCGATGCACGAAGCAAGAGCAAAGTTCGTCAACAACTGCTCGTTACTGTGATTTTCAAGCGGACTTGCTCCTACCAATAAACTGTAAAACCAACCGACACATCCTAACCAGACGCTATTTTTCAATGTCTTCATCCTTGAGTCTCATCCAAAAAGTTTAAACTTTAAGCTAGATGCAACCTAACGCACCTTTACGTCTCATTGCACCCAGCATTTGGAATTTGCGACACATTCGAGGAAAGTGATTGTTCATTGGGAGTGAGGACGTCATATGTAATCAAGCCAGCAACGACCTTGCTGGCTTAAGGTTAACGTTTAAGGAATTCGTTCAAGGAGAATGAGTTGAAACCCTATTCAAGAGCGAGCGTGACACCATCTGTTGTTGATGCCATCTTTGTGGTCACTTGGTAGTTTTTATCTTTAACACTAGAGAGCATGTACCAAGTAGATTGCGCTTTTTCCGGTGTAAAGGTTACACGCATAAAGCCACGCTGTTTAATGTCTGTCCATTGCAACTCAGAAACCAAATGCGGCAATGTGTACTCCATTTGTGCGATGGCAACGGGCTCTAACGCTAAGTATTCTTCTAAACCCGGAGAGCTAACCGAACTTGTCGCAAACTCGACACCAACAGGGTTATTAGATACATCCTTTAACTCACTGGTCCATGCATTGTGCGTATCACCAGCTAAGCAAACAAAATGACCTTCACTCGCTTTTGCAATCTCATACACTCGCTCTCGCTCAACATAGTACCCATCCCAAGCATCGAGGTTATATGGCAGCTTAATCGTATCTGAGCTTGGATCAGCGAGGTAATTTGAAATCGCACTGTTCACCGCGAGAAGAGCATCCATTTTCTGCTCGTCTGTGGCATTGAATAACTGAAACATTGCTAACATAACCGAGCTTGGAAGCTCCATACGCGACATAAGAACTTGCTGCCCAAGAATATTCCATTTGGCGTCTTGGCTGTTAAACGCGTTCATCAACCAAGCCAGTTGTTCAGTACCAAGTAACTCCCTATCAGCACTGCGTGATTGCGCTACGAGTCCACCAATCGCATCCATTGTCGGTGCACTAAGCGAAAAGTAGTCCAACGGCTGATCTCGCCCAACTAAGCGAGTATCGAGCATCATTAGGTTGATCAAATCACCAAACGAGAACTGACGATAAATCAACATATTCGAAAAGGTATTCTCGCGAACAGGCAACCACTCAGTCCATGCTGCGGCAGCGGCGGCGCGTCTGTCGACAAAACTGCCTTCATTATCTTGATGGTTTTCTGCACCATTTTTCCATGCGTCATTTGCAAGCTCATGGTCATCCCAAACCGCAATCATTGGCAATGCAGCATGCAAAGCTTGGAGATCTTGATCTTGACGGTATTGAGCATAGCGCTTTCGATAGTCATCTAAAGTAATGCATTCGGTACCTTTACTTGGCTCACGCCCCAACCTAGCTGCATCTTCACTAGCATAACCACCAGCACCATATTCGTAGATGTAATCACCAAGGTGCAAAACTACATCGAACGACTCTGTTTGATGCTGTTTGAGAATCTCCTTATAAACGTTGAAATAACCCGCGGGATAATTTGCGCAAGACACGACAGCCATGGATGCTTTATCTACGCTGCCTTCAGGTAGAGTTTGTGTCATCCCAACGATGCTAGTGGTCTCGCCCACCATGAAGCGGTAGTAATACTGAGTACTCGGGTTGAGGTTTTGCACATCCACCTTAACCGTAAAGTCTCGACTAGTGTCCGTGGCGAAAGTACCGCTTTGCTCAACGGTTGAAAAATCTTCTGATCTTGAGACCTGCCATGTTACATCCACATAACTGGCGGCGGTGGTCACTCGAGTCCAGATAATCACTTGAGTTTGGGTCGGGTCGCCGCTGGCCACACCGTATTCGAATGATCCCGTGGGAGTCGCATCGCTATCATCGCTACCACAGGCGGTAAGTGTTGTTGCAACGGCTCCTGAAGAGACGGCTTTTATGAAATCTCGACGAGACAATGACATAGTAACTTCCTTTGTTATTGTGTTTTTATTAACGCGCTCGTTCCTGCACGATTTAACCAGCCAATAGACGCATTATGCTTCTTTGGCTAATTACTCTAAAAAACATTAAGTTAGAAGGTAGTTATGACAATTGCATTTCTTGATGTTACATTTTTGTTAATTTAAGTGTAAATACTCTATATTCATCACACTTCCAACAAATCATGAAGGTATTTATAAATCTGATAGGTAAAACAAAAAAAGCGACCTTTTGACAGGTCGCTTTTGTGTTTGGGGATCGTTCCTTGGGTGTTAGAGCCTCAAATTCAGCACATCTTGCTCGGCAGTTTCTACTTTTAGTTTGCTTCGAGATTCAATGTACTCAATCTGCTTTGAGTCTAACGAATAAGGCATAACTACACGTAATTCATGGATCCCTTCATGTTTTGCTAGCTTCACCAACATCACTAGATTGGATTCATCACTCTGACGTGAAGACATCGATTTTAAGGCAGCATCCCAAAGGCGATCCTCTGGTAAGCTCAACTCCGCGATGTTCTGTTTCCACATCAAGCCAAAAATGGGAGCGATGGTGGCGAATGCCTCCAAGAAGGTCCACTTCTTACTTCCCGTTGCCCCTAGGAAGCTTGTGTAGTCGAATTCAATGCATGTCTTTCCTTGTTGCTCCATCCTATGCCTCGACACTCTGAAATGAGATATACAAAATATCGTTCAATTACTTTGATATAGCAATAGGATATAAAACAATGGTCTTTTATGCCCTAATTTAACCTCAAAAGGAAATATTAAAACCAGCTTTGTAACAAATGGAGTACAGCTTCGCCATATATAAGCATTCAATTGATTAATATTTTAAACGACGAACTAAAACTACGGTGTGCCAAGGCATGCCAGTGGATGATGACTATTAAGTTCAAAAGACGAATATCGAGTCCTACTTGAGTTTGTGATTAGTCATAATCTATCGAGGTTTCTCCGTAGTCGTGATACCCCTGCACATACAGACCTAAGATGTCATTAGAGTACAAGGTGTCGCTTAGTTCGATTCCGCCTTTACTGTTCCGGTTTAGGTTATTTTACATCGAGCACTCGGCTGGCTTTCTTATATTGCACTTTCCAGCCTGACCATCGTGGTAGCTCCCAGCGTTTTGGGTCACCTTTCCGGTTACCTTCTGTGTAGATGACATGAACCAATTTACGTGACACAAAGTACTCTACGTCGAGTTTTAGTTCAGCTAACACCAGCTTAAGTGGAAACTGTTCTGCAAAATCTTGATATTCCCAATCTGGAATACCTTCGAAAGGGATATCATCCGCGTCAAACAGTTCGATGTCTTCTACACTTTCGACACCAAGCGTTTCCAGCTGTTCGACCAGCCAAGTAGAAAAAGACAAATCATCAAGCATGCTTTTATCAACAGGAGTTTGGTTTAACCCGAGAGCGTTATAGATCTTCCAATGCTGAATTTGTTGCTTTCTTAGTGGCGCAAATCCCGGCAATAGCGCTTGTTCATCAATCATCTCAACAATAGACTGAACCGCTACTTCTCCTTGAAGTGCTTGGTATTCAGTACAAATGGTTCGCCCTGCATAGATCAAATGCATGGTCGCGCGCGGGACTTCTTCTTCATAATTGGTTTCGCCTTGCTGCCATTCGCCAAGTTCTAATTCACGTAGCAGCGCCAAGGAAACAGGTAACATCACAGATGCAAGGTTAAGCGTCTGCTTTACGCCTCTTCCGGGGACACTATGGCTATCGAGTACCAATGCTGCCTCACTTTTATCAGAGAAGCGGCTATTGCGACCGACCACCATTTCCATCAAGCCATTGCCCAAAGCGTCACGGCGTCGTTCTCGACGAACGAAGACCAGCTCAGGATGCAACTTGGCGATTGCTTTGGTCAGTTCATCACGTTTGTATCGCGATGCTACGTCAAGTTCTGGCAATTCAAACACTTCTCGCATCTGTTTCGCCAAGCCTTGTGCTTCTTCAAGTACGCTCACATCAACATTAACGCCGGGAAGTTGCTCTCCTCTCACCAAGCGAATCATCAGCGACGCATCACAACCAAATGGTTCTTCTTGCGCTAGGGCTTCGGCAGACTCACCGCCTTGCAATTGATGCAACTGAGCAGGAACAGAGAGTGCGGCAGCTAAGTCGATCATCGCTTCTTTTTCTGATTTGGTTTGCATACGAGTGACTAAATCAGCAAACAATGCGTCAATAGGTAAGGGGTAAACTTTTTTACCATGCTCGGTTACATCACCTTGTTGGTCTATCGCTTCCATACCTCGCAAGGTTTGGCTCGCGGAGAGCAGCGATTTTTCAGGTAACACATCAAGAAATTGAAGTTCGGAAAGTCTATAGCCGCAACAAGCAGCCGCAAGCATAGGCTCCACAAGTTCTTCACGATGTAATTCGGGTGGGGTAACCAATTCTAATGGCGCATGTTCACCAAACAGACGAATACACGCCCCTTCTGCAACACGACCAGCACGCCCCATTCGCTGAGCGGCACTGGCTTTGGAGATATGAGTTAATGTCAGAGCTGTGCGTCCGTTTCGTTGCACCGTTCTGCGTTCCAAACCACTGTCGATCACCACGCGGATATTGGGAATGGTCAGCGAGGTTTCCGCCACGTTGGTCGCTAAAACCACTTTGCGTTGATTTTGTACCGTTAATGCACGGTGTCGCTCTTCATCACTCACCGAAGCATGTAGCTTCACAATCATTACGTCATTGATGTTTTGCAGCATTTGCGCGCATTGAGTAATTTCTTTGCGACCCGGTAAGAAAACGAGAATATCGCCCTCTTCGTCTTCCAGCGCTTCCTTCACTGTTCGAACGACATCATTCTCGCAACCCTTTTTGTTCGGCAAGTAACGGCTATCCAGTGAACGATGGGTAACGGTAACAGGAAAACAACGACCTTCCGATCGCAGCCGTTTGGCATCCAAATAGCTCGCCAGTTTTTCACCTTCTAAGGTTGCTGACGTCACGATCAAGCGGTGTTGCTTTTCTTGCTTTAAAATCGCCGTAAGGAGATCAATGTCCCAGCGACGCTCATGAAATTCGTCCACCATCACGATATCGAAGCTAGCAAGCTTGTCTTCTGCGAACCAACGTAGTGCAACACCAGGCGTCACAAACACGACTTTGGTGTTTTCATCATAGTGAGCGTGAAGCTTAATCGCGTAACCAATCTGCTTCCCTAACGGTTGACCAGATTGATCAGCAAGAAACTCTGCCAATGACGTACATGCGATTCGACGCGGCTCAATGACCAATACTCGACCATGATTAGCAGACCAAAGCGGTAAACGCGTAGATTTACCAGAGCCCGTTTCGGCTTCTACCACCAAATGGTGGTGATTCACGAGTTGGTCAAATTCAGCTTGTAAGCTATCGATAGGCAATTGAGACATAACAAATAAGAACGTGATAATGGATTGCGGGGCATTATACCTGAGTGAGAAATTCCTGCTTTAGGAATCGATTTCATGGTTATGTTTTCTTTCCAGTGACGATATTTTCGTCGGGAACTGAATTTTTTTGCGACATTACGTTGATGTACATCAACGAATGTTTACAACTAAATAGTGAACCCGTTAGAATTTTGCACGCATCCTTCAACCCTACATTTAAGGCACCCAATGAACAACGACAAGCGCCCACTCTATATCCCATATGCGGGTCCGGCTCTTTTAGCGACTCCTCTATTGAACAAGGGCAGTGCGTTCTCTGCAGAAGAACGTAGTTCATTTAACTTGGAAGGTCTTCTACCAGAGACAACTGAAACGATCCAAGAACAGGTAGAGCGTGCGTACCAACAGTACAAAAGCTTTGAAAGCGACATGGATAAGCACATTTACCTGCGCAACATCCAAGATACAAACGAAACGCTATACTACCGACTAGTTCAAAACCACATTTCAGAGATGATGCCTATCATCTACACACCAACTGTTGGTGCAGCGTGTGAGAACTTCTCAAATATCTACCGTCGTGGTCGTGGTCTATTTATCTCATACCCGAACCGCGATCGTATCGATGATCTGCTAAACAACGCAGCCAACCACAACGTTAAAGTTATCGTAGTGACTGATGGCGAACGAATCTTGGGCTTGGGTGACCAAGGTATCGGCGGCATGGGCATTCCAATCGGTAAACTTTCTTTATACACGGCGTGTGGTGGTATCAGCCCTGCGTACACGCTACCAATCGTACTGGATGTAGGTACTAACAACCCGCAACGTCTAGCAGACCCAATGTACATGGGCTGGCGTCATCCTCGTATCACGGGTCCAGATTACGATGCGTTTGTTGAAGAGTTTATCCAAGCAGTACAACGTCGTTGGCCAGATGCGCTAATCCAGTTCGAAGACTTTGCACAGAAAAACGCAATGCCGCTTCTAGAGCGCTACAAAGATCGCATCTGTTGTTTCAACGATGACATTCAAGGTACAGCGGCGGTAACGGTAGGCTCTCTACTAGCAGCATGTAAAGCGGCAGGCACTAAGCTTTCAGATCAACGTATTACTTTCTTGGGTGCAGGTTCAGCAGGTTGTGGTATCGCCGAAGCGATCATCGCACAAATGGTGTCGGAAGGGATTTCTGATAAGAAAGCGCGTTCACAAGTTTACATGGTTGACCGTTGGGGTCTATTGCAAGAGGGTATGCCTAACCTTCTTGATTTCCAGCAACGCTTGGTTCAGAAGTTCGACAACACAAAAGAGTGGGAAAATGAAGGAAATGGCTTCTCACTTCTTGATGTGATGCACAACGCGAAACCAACAGTGCTGATCGGTGTATCGGGTGCTCCGGGTCTGTTCAGTGAAGAAGTAATCAAAGAGATGCACAAACACTGTAAGCGTCCGATCGTGTTCCCATTGTCGAACCCAACTAGCCGTGTAGAAGCAACGCCAAACGACATCATTCGTTGGACAAACGGCGAAGCATTGGTTGCAACAGGTAGCCCATTCGAGCCAGTGGTTCATGAAGGTCGTTCTTACCCTATCGCACAATGTAACAACAGCTACATTTTCCCGGGTATTGGACTTGGTGTTCTGGCGGTAAATGCGAAGCGTGTAACCGATGAAATGCTGATGGAATCAAGCCGAGCGTTGGCAACATGTTCGCCATTAGCTATCAACGGCAACGGTGCCCTACTTCCACCACTAGAAGAAATTCATTTGGTATCGAAGAAGATTGCATTCGCTGTTGCGAAGAAAGCAATTGAGCAAGGCGTTGCGCTAGAAATCACCGATGAAGCGTTAAACGACGCCATTGACCAAGCGTTCTGGCAGCCTGTTTATCGCCGTTACAAACGCACAGCATTCTAAATTTTGCTACGCTTTGTATAATAATTAGCCCTCGCATTGCGGGGGCTTTTGTTTTTTATGCTTTTTTTTCTCATCCTAACCGTATTTTGGCATAAATGGGCTTCTCTCTCTTCATTTCTATCAGATATGATGAGGGATACACATTGAAATAAGGACATCGAACGTTTTGCTGTTTTCCCGCATAAAGTCAAAGTGGAAGCTTAAATTCTCATGGAAGCGTCTGGCTTTGGTTTTGTCGATCTCTTTAATCGGTCTCCTCGTCACCGTTATCGCCATAGACCGTTGGGTTGTGCTACAAGCACAAGAACAAATTTTTACCGACTACGAGCAAGTACCTGAGCATGAAGTCGCCGTTGTTCTTGGTACCAGTAAATACATTGGTAAGGTGCTCAACACCTATTACACACACCGAATCAATGCGGCTATTGAGTTGTACAAACAAGGCAAAGTTAAGCAATTTTTGTTGAGTGGGGATAACGCTCACCGCTCTTACAATGAACCTTGGACGATGAAACGAGACTTACTGAAAGCTGGTGTGCCGGAGGAGGTCATCCATCTCGATTACGCAGGATTTCGTACTTTGGATTCGATTGTTCGAGCAAAGAAGATTTTTGCCTCTGAGCGCTTCCTAATTGTCACACAGCGATTCCACTGTGAGCGTGCTCTTTTCATTGCCGATGCATACAATATCGACGCGCAATGTTTGGCAGTAGCAGGTCCAACGGCAAGCAAGCAAAAACTCAACATGCGCACTCGTGAACTTATGGCTCGTGTAAAAGCATTCTTAGATCTGTACGTAATGCATACTCAACCGCGCTTTCTTGGTCCTCAAGAGCCAATCGTTGCCGTGGAAGAGGTACCAGAAACCATCGATAACGAACGTAATATCCCTGTGCAGTAAACTCTATGAGATGTCGTTTATTTCAACCACTCAGCCATGCATTACACACCGATAACAATTCATTAAAAGTAAATGGGTAGCTTTCTACCCATTTCTAATTCCCAACCTCACACTTTCTTGCTCGACCGTCGATTCAGACAAAATTACCTTTCGCATTCGCAGTAACATTTAATCAATAAATAACTACAAGTCAGTTACTTTGCCATAAAAAACCAACACTAAGGCAATGCAAAAGGAGCACAACCATGACCGCACTCGCTGTGACATTGAAGAACTGGTTCTTCACTCGCAACAGCATGATATTAACGTCTAATGTCCTGCTATTCGCTATATTGTTCAACACCCTACCCTTTGATCCTCAAGTCGTAACTGGCTTGTGTATTTTGATTTTCGTAGCTGTACTTTGGTTAACGGAAGCAATCCATGTGAGCATCACGGCCCTTTTGATCCCGCTACTCGCGGTATTTTTAGGGGTCTTTAATACGCAAGCCGCACTGAACAACTTCTCTAACTCGATCATCTTCTTGTTCTTGGGTGGATTTGCTCTTGCCGCTGCCCTTCATAAACAAAAGCTCGATCAAGCCATCGCCGATAAAGTGTTGCTCATCGCACGCGGTAAGATGTCAGTTGCTGTGTTTATGTTGTTTGGTGTTAGCGCGGGTCTCTCAATGTGGATTTCAAACACTGCAACCACAGCCATGATGTTGCCATTGGTTCTAGGTGTAATGAGCAAACTGGATGCGAAGAAAAGTCACAGTACCTACTTGTTCGTTCTACTGGGCATTGCTTACAGCGCCTCTATTGGTGGCATTGCAACGCTAGTTGGTAGCCCACCGAACGCTATCGCAGCGGCAGAAGTCGGTTTGAGTTTTACAGAGTGGATGGAACTAGGTTTACCAATTTCATTGATTCTCATGCCTATCGCTATCTTGGTCCTTTACACCATGACTAAGCCTGATTTGAGCCACAAGTTCGAACTTGACCACCAGCCTGTTGAGTGGACAAACGGCAAAATGATCACGCTAGCAATCTTCCTATTGACGGTTACTTTGTGGATTTTCAGCAAACCAATCAACGCGATGCTAGGTGGCTTTGCTAAATTCGATACCTTAGTGGCAATCGGTGCAATTCTTTTGCTTGGTGCGTCACGAGCAGTGGAATGGAAAGACATTGAGAAAACCACCGATTGGGGCGTACTGATCTTGTTCGGCGGCGGTATCTGTCTGAGCAATGTGCTTAAAGCGACAGGAACAAGCGTATTCCTAGCAAATGGTCTAGCTGGCTTCCTAGAGCAAGCTGGCGTGCTACTGACTATCTTAGCCGTTGTCGCATTCGTCGTTTTCTTAACTGAGTTTGCAAGTAACACGGCGAGTGCTGCACTGTTGGTGCCCGTATTTGCAACCATTGCTGAGGCTCTTGGTCTATCGCCAGTGATTCTATCTGCGCTAATCGCTGTTGCTGCGTCTTGTGCCTTCATGCTTCCAGTAGCAACACCACCAAATGCTATTGTTTTTGCAACGGGTCATATTAAACAGAAAGAAATGATGCGAATTGGTATGGTTCTGAACATCGCATGTATTGGTGCACTAACGCTGTTCGCTTGGTTGTTCTGGTAACAACGAGGTTCTGGAAAAACGCAGAGAGCTACATCATGCGCAGCTCTCTGTCGTCAAAGTCTAGCACTACAGCTGCTGTTCTCGGTAATCATATGAATACCTAGCTACTACCCCATAGTCATGTTCAGCAGTTTCCCTTTTGGTGGTCGGTCGGCCACCTTTTTTCTTCTCTGTATTTCTCTGTCTAAGGCTGGATTTAAGACGCCACATCTGACTTCATTTGCATGCCGTAATTCACTTCGATTCGGTTGCGACCATTGCGCTTAGCTAAGTAGAGCACTTCGTCTGCACGAGCCATCGTCTCAGAGACTCGTTCATTTTGCATCTGAGCGACACCGATACTGCACGTCAAAGGTTCACCATGAACCCACAAGTGACTTTCAACATTCTGTCTTATGACTTCTGCTTTTTTCACCGCTTGTTCCACATTGGTGTCAGGGCAAAAAACCACAAACTCTTCCCCACCCCATCGAACCAGGCGATCTTCGGGTTGAATCGAACTTGAGATTACCATGACGAACTCACGCAGAATATCATCACCCATCTGGTGACCGTACTTGTCGTTCACACGTTTGAATTTATCTAAGTCCATATACAAAATGGAAAATGAGTCGTGCCCCCATCGAACCTGTCGAGCTTGCTGTTCTAGCCAACTTTGTACCGCATGACGGTTCATCGCTCCAGTCAATGCATCACGGTGCGCCAGTTCAGCGAATTCATAATTTTGCGCACGTAACGTGTTGTTAACTTTCTCTAGATGACGATGACGTTTTTTCGCTTTGTTGTAAGCCATTTTGTTCTTTCGCATCTCGTGCAGTGAAAATGCCAAACCTAATGCCATCCAGGAGAACAATAAAACAAACAACAGCGTTGATTGCTGGACGTACGCACCTTCAAACTCAATTTTGTCGATCACGATCTTATGTTTACCAAGCGCCGCACCTGCACCTGTCGCTAAATCAATGCGTGTAATGTTAGAAAACTCCGGAGCAGAGTGCTCAATAGCAACATCATTGTCATTCAACCACCATGTCATGACTTGAAGGTTCTTAATTGGAATCTCAATAATCTCACTGAAATCGGAAGGAGAAAACTGCATACCATTGTATTTAATGGTGTATTCATCCGTTGGTATTGAGTAGGCAGAGTTAAAGTTTCTTAAATACAAACGTAGATTTTTGCTTGGGCTTTGCCCATCACCTGCAGCCTCGTAACGGATCTTCAAACGGACCGTGTGGTAACTAGAAAGATCCAACCCCTTGGTTGCTTCTTTTACATCGGTGTACACGGAAATTCCACAGTATGGCCATGCGTACTTACTCTCTTTGAGATCACAATTTAAAGTCAAACTGTGGTTTTGATAGGTAATATCTGACTCACTCAGACCGCCCGCAATAGCGTCATTGGTTACATGGATATTGAACTTATCTGGTGTAACTTCAAGTTTGCGGGTGTCACCAAGCAAGCTATATAACGCCACCAAACTGATGGTGCATATCGATAATGCAAAAATTAATCTATGTATCCATTTCATCACGACCAACCTAGTTACTGAGTATCATTCTGTTTATATCGACCAATGTACTGAATGTTATTTCACTTTTCAAATAAAGTTATTTATCAAGCCAAAAAGCGATTTTTAACTCAAATTCTCACTATTGATACATTACATATGGTTATACAACATGATCTTGCTCCAAAGTAGCCTGTGTATTTTCATTTAAGTGCTTGTGCGAAGCACTTCAAACCCTAATAGAGCACATCGATTAAAAAACCAACAAAGAACACTCAAATCCCGCAACTTCGCTCCCTCTTCCTGCCTATCGAGCCCGGTTCGGTATATACTGTGCAAAAACACAATAATGAGTAATGTCATGTCAATAATTGCTACTGGTACGCTAAGTAAGATGCGTGCTTCTCTAGACGGTGCCGTAAGTTACCGTTTACCTGTCGGTGATGAAGAAGTGGATCTAAGCCCGTTTCTTGGTCAAACACTTACCTTGACTCACACTGGCAACATTTACTGCTGCTCTTGCGGTAAGAAAACTAAGAAAAGCTATTCTCAAGGCCACTGTTTTGTTTGTATGAAAAAGTTAGCGAGTTGCGACATGTGCATCATGAAGCCAGAAACTTGTCACTACGAGCAAGGTACCTGCCGTGAACCTCAATGGGGGGAAGAGAATTGCATGGTAGACCACTTCGTTTACCTGTCGAATACGTCAAGCTTGAAAGTTGGTATCACACGTCATACTCAAATCCCAACCCGCTGGATCGATCAGGGTGCGACGCAAGGTCTACCGATCTTCAAGGTGAAAACCCGCCATATCTCTGGTCTGATTGAAGTAGAATTAGCGAAACACATTGCCGATAAGACGAATTGGCGTACTCTATTAAAAGGTGATGGAGAACCAATTGAGCTACAAGAGCGTTTTGTAGAGCTACTGCCATTGGTGGAAGATAAAATTGCAGAGATTAAGCAACAATACGGTGATGATGCTATTGAAGTATTAAGTGAGAACATCACTTCCCTGAGCTACCCAGTTCAGCAACATCCAACAAAAATCACCTCACACAACTTTGATAAGAACCCTGTCGTCACTGGCACGCTGCAAGGCATTAAAGGTCAATACCTAATCTTTGATACTGGGGTGATTAACGTACGTAAATTTACTTCGTATGAGATTGAAGTGAGCGAATAAGCCTCGATTAATTGAATTTAGAGAAACGAAAAAGCTCGAGCCAAGTGCCCGAGCTTTTTGTTCTTTGAGTTTTCGATTCTTACGCGTCGAGTATGCTCTCTAACACATCAAATAACATATCGATCTCAGCTGTGGTGTTGTAGTGCATACAACCAATTCGCACCACGCCACCAGATTCTTCGAGCCCCAATTGGCGAACCAACCCGAGTGCATAGAAGTGCCCGTTCCAAACGCAGATATTGTGTTCCCCCAACGTTTTAGCAATAAACTCTGGAGCGTATTTATCAAACGTAAGAGCAAACGTGGGTGTCCTCAGTTGGCTACTTTCATCGTTAATACCAAACAGATTCACCCCATCAAGCGCACTCAGACGCTGTAAGAAATGCGCACTTAATTGCTGTTCATGCTGATTATATAACGCGTAGCTTTGCTCTAAACGCTGACGAAGTGATGCACCTTCATCACCAAATTGCGCTAAGTATTCGATAGCAGCAGTCACGCCTGCTAAACCTTCAAAACTCTGCGTTCCTGTTTCGAAGCGTCCTGGTCCAATATTCGTTGCAGGTTCCACTTTATACGGTTTGATACTGTGCAACCATTGGTCAGCAATGTAAGCGATACCGACATGTGGTCCAAAAAACTTATATGCGGAACACGCCAAGAAATCACACCCTATAGCTTGCACATCGACTAAGTGGTGCGGCGCATAATGAACAGCATCCACATAAACCTGAGCACCAATGCGATGCGCCAGTTCTACCACTTGATGAATGTCGACAATTGAGCCGGTGGTATTCGATGCGTAAGTCACAGCGACTAAGCGAGTTTTTTCGCTCAGCAGACTTTGCAGATGTTCTAGATCTAACGTACAGTCATGTTCGTTGATTCTCACTTGGTGAACAATGACGCCTTTGTCTTCTGCGGCTTGCTGCCAGCTCGATACATTGGAGTAGTGATCTAATGCCGAGACAATGATTTCATCTCCCTCTTTCCAATCGCGACTGATCGCACGGCTTAATTGGAAAGTCAGTGACGTCATATTGGCACCAAAAACGATATTACCGGATGAAGGTGCATTGAGCAGTGCTTGCGCAGACTCACGAGCGGATTGCATAACGTCAACCGTCGCTTGACTCGAGAAATAGTGCCCACCGAGATTAGAGTTAAAATGCCCAAGGTAACTCACCATACTGTCTAACACCGACTGCGGTACCTGTGAACCGCCAGGACCATCAAAAAACGTTACTGGACGGTTGTTATGGTATTGCGCCAATGCCGGAAACTGCTCTCGAATTTGATTAAGATTGAAGTTCATTTCGTTTGTCCGTCGCTGTCAGTACAAATACATCCATGTGACCTTCTTGATCATTAATCACTGAGCGAATTGGAACGGCGTTGTGCCACAGTTTGCTGTCTGCCAGCATTGCAACTTCCCCATTCTCCAGCACTTTACGGAAGAAAGGCGCTTGATTGTGGCTGCTGTAAAGCATGATGTCCCCGCCCATGATGTTGTGACGTCCCACGCCGACAAGCGCGATATGGTCAAAGCCATCTTGGTGCACGCCTTCGGGAGCAACTTGAGTTTCATCATAAATCGCTGTGATTCGAATCTGGTGAATTTCGATTTCCTGACCTTCTGGTAGGTGATTAGCATTAACAAACAACGCGCACATTTCACGGAAGCCGTCACTTGAAAGAATACCTTTCTCAATCGGCTCAAATTGACGAACGACATCACCTTGAAAGCGGTTGATATCCGATGACTGAACAAAGCTGTTCTTATTTAAATCAATCACTTGACCATTTTCAAACCCCACGACGGAGTAGCGGCGTAAACGATACTGACCATCGGCATGTTCTGTCCGAGGTAGTCCTTCAAAGGAAGGAGAAAGTTGCTCAATCGCGGCCATGCTGAGCTGAGTTAAATGTAGGGTGTTCTCACGTGAATGTAACATCATTGGCTCCTTTAATGAGGCACATCTAGTTTGTTTTGATTAACATTTAATTTACATTCTAGGATACGCAAATATTCTGCAATTACCAGAATTTGACGTTGATAGCTTCAACAAAAACAAAAAAACAACATACATATCTAATATTTTGTAAAATATCAGTCTAAACATTCAGAATGGAGCATTCACCACATTTGAAACTAGAACTCTCCACTATGAATAGAATTTTATTCTGGAATGGCACACTCGATGATAAACATCAGCAAGTTCTAACCTATAACCAATAATTCGGTTGGCTCCTTTCGTTTATGCTTTTAAAGCACTAAGAATTTCCATACAATCGGAGAAAATGTTCAGCCCTCTATGGAGCCATAATGAGCGACGTAAAACACTGTAAACTATTAATTCTTGGTTCTGGTCCAGCAGGTTACACCGCAGCAGTCTACGCAGCGCGTGCCAATCTAAACCCTGTGCTTGTGACGGGAATGCAGCAAGGTGGTCAGCTAACGACCACAACAGAAGTAGAAAACTGGCCTGGTGATGCAGAAGGTCTTACTGGTCCTGGTTTGATGGAACGCATGAAAGAGCACGCAGAACGATTCGAAACAGAAATCGTGTTCGATCACATTAACGAAGTGGAATTGTCTCAACGTCCATTCCGTCTAAAAGGTGACTCTGGTGAGTACACTTGTGATGCGTTAATTATCTCTACCGGCGCATCAGCAAAATACCTAGGTCTTGAATCTGAAGAAGCGTTCAAAGGCCGTGGTGTATCGGCATGTGCAACCTGTGATGGTTTCTTCTACCGTAATCAAAAAGTAGCGGTAGTGGGTGGTGGTAACACAGCGGTAGAAGAAGCGCTTTACCTATCAAACATTGCCTCTGAAGTTCACCTGATCCACCGTCGCGACTCATTCCGCGCTGAAAAGATCCTCGTGAAGCGTCTGATGGATAAAGTAGAAAGCGGTAACATCATTCTTCATACTGATCGCACTCTAGATGAAGTGCTAGGTGACGACATGGGCGTTACTGGCGTTCGTATCAAAGATGTGAACAGCGGTGCGACCGAAGATCTCGAAGTAATGGGCGCATTCATCGCAATCGGTCACCAACCAAATACACAGATCTTTGAAGGTCAGGTAGACATGAAAGATGGTTATATCATCGTTCAATCTGGTCTTGAAGGAAACGCAACACAAACCAGCATTAAAGGTGTGTTCGCAGCGGGTGATGTGATGGATCATAACTACCGTCAAGCTATTACCTCTGCAGGTACTGGTTGTATGGCTGCACTGGATGCAGAACGTTTCCTAGACGCACTTACTGACAAATAACTTTTCACATTTGTGTCATATCCTTAAAGCCCAGCGGTATTCCCGCTGGGTTTTCTTTTGTATACTACCGCCTCATTAAAACAATTATCATTAAGCCTTCACGATGGATAAGAAAAAGCAAAGCAGCTTGAATAAGTGGCTTAAGCAACAAAGTAAGTTAGCCAAGCGCTGGCTGATGGTTGCGATAGGCCTAGGCGTACTATCAAGCGTGTTTTTATTGGCTCAAGCAGCCCTGCTCGCCTCCATTCTCCACCAGTTAATCATTGAGCATGTCGACAAAAGTGAACTTGTTTGGCACTTCGTCGGATTAGGTGTCACCGTTGTTGGTCGCGCGGCCTGTACTTGGGGACGCGAAATTGCGGGATACCGTTGTGGTGAACAAATCCGCGTTTATATTCGTCAACTGATTCTCGATAAAGTCCACCAACTTGGTCCTGCTTACATCAAAGGCAAGCCAGCGGGCAGTTGGGCAACTCTGATTTTAGAGCAAGTAGAAGATATGCAAGATTTCTTCTCTCGCTACCTTCCACAAATGTCGTTGTCTGTATTGGTGCCTTTCATCATTCTGGTGGTGGTCTTCCCTATTAACTGGGCAGCGGGTTTAATTTTCCTAGTAACTGCGCCATTGGTCCCAATGTTCATGGCCTTGGTTGGTATGAAAGCCGCTGACGCAAACCGCAAGAACTTCAAAGCGCTACAACGTCTTTCTGGGCATTTCTACGACCGCTTACAAGCGATGACAACGATTCGTTTGTTCGATCGCACTAAGTCAGAAACCGAGACATTAAAAGGGGCATCAGAAGTCTTCCGTACACGTACGATGGATGTCTTGAAGATTGCCTTTCTATCTTCTGCCGTGCTTGAGTTCTTCACTTCGATTTCAATTGCGATTACTGCGGTATACTTCGGTTTCAGCTACATCGGTGAACTGAACTTCGGCTATTACGGCGCTGGCGTAACCCTCTTCGCCGGTTTGTTTATTCTTATCCTTGCGCCTGAATTCTATCAACCACTGCGCGATCTAGGCACTTTCTATCATGCGAAGCAGCAAGCAGTCGGTGCAGCAGAAAGCATCGTTGAGTTCTTAGAGCTAGACATTGACCAAGTGAAAGACGGCAATAAAGTCGTTGAGCAAAACGCAGCGATTCACATCGAAGCCAGTGACCTTGTTATCTTCAGTCCAGAAGGCAAACAACTCGTCGGTCCCCTAACCTTCTCTTTAGACGCCAACCAAAGCACGGCATTAGTTGGCCCTAGTGGTGCAGGTAAAACCAGCTTAGTGAACACCATCCTTGGCTTTATGCCATACAAGGGCAGTCTGAAAGTTAACGGTTGTGAATTATCTGAGCTGGACTTGTCTACATGGCGAAAAGCCATCAGTTGGATTGGGCAAAACCCGATGCTTTTACATGGCAGCATTCGTGACAACATCACCTTGGGCAAGCAAGATATTCAAGACCAACAAGTCCATTCAGTACTCAACGACTCTCACGCCGCAGAGTTTGTTGAAATGCATGGCTTGGATTACCAAATTTCTGACCGCTCCGGTGGTCTATCTGTCGGTCAGGCACAGCGTCTTGCACTTGCGCGTGCGATGCTACAAAACGGGCGTTTTTGGTTACTCGATGAGCCAACCGCCAGCTTGGATGCTCGGAGCGAGAAACTTGTGATGGAAGGCATCGGTAAATACACCGAATCCACCACTAACTTGATGATCACTCACCAATTGGCACCACTGCAAAATGTGTCTCAGATTTTGGTGATGCAAGAAGGTCAAATTGTCCAACGTGGTGATTACGAAACTCTGGCGTCTCAAGATGGTTTATTTAAAGAAATGTTGGCTGCCAACCTAGCTCAACGTGAATCAGACAAGGGGAACTTAGATGCGTGATTTACTCCCTTATCTAAAACTGTATAAAAAGCACTGGTTTGGTTTGTCGCTGGGTATGCTACTGGCTTTCCTAACACTGGCCGCTTCCATTGGTCTGCTAACCTTATCAGGCTGGTTTATTTCGGCCGCTGCTGTGGCAGGATTGACCATAGCTCGCGAGACCTTTAACTACATGTTGCCTGGCGCAGGTGTTCGTGGTGCGGCAATGGCACGTACGGCTGGTCGTTGGGGTGAACGAGTGGTTAGCCACAATGCAACCTTCAAGCTACTAACGGATCTACGTATCTTCTTCTTCAAGAAGCTTGCGCCGTTGATCCCCGGTCGTGTTTCGACTTTGCGTGATGCAGACTTGCTAAACCGTCTAGTGGCGGATGTAGATGCAATGGATCATGTTTATTTGCGTCTTATCAGCCCTGTGATTGTTGGCGTATTCGGCATCTTGTCGCTAACCGCAGTGCTTGCTTTCTTTGACTGGCATCTTGCCCTATTGCTTGGCGGTATTCTAACGGTAATGCTGTTAGTGTGGCCGGTACTGTTCTACAAACTGGGTAAGCATAACGGCGAACATCTGACACAAAATAAAGCACAGCTACGCGTGGCAACATTAGACTGGTTGCAAGGTTACAGCGAACTAAGCTTATTCGGCGCAGAAGAGCGCTACCGCAATGTGATTCTTGAGAAGCAAAAACAACTGCTATCCAACCAGTTTGTCAACGCGAACCTAACGGGCATGGCGTCTGGCCTGCTGATGCTAGCGAATGGTTTAACGCTCGTTGCGATGCTGTGGTTTGCTGCGGATGGCGTTGGTGGTCGTGCGCCAGATCCTTGGATTGCGCTGTTCGCATTTGCCACCATGGCGAGCTTTGAAATTCTGATGCCAATCGCCGGTGCTTTCCAATACCTAGGTCAAACACTGACTTCAGCACGTCGATTAAACGAAATCACGCTAGCTGAACCAGACGTTATCTTCCCTGAACGTTCTAAACGCGAAGATAAGCCGTTAGATATTGAGTTCAGTAAGGTAGATTTCACCTACCCTGATGGTCAGCAAAAAGTACTGAAAGATCTAACGCTATCACTGCCACTGGGCTCGAAAACGGCGATTGTTGGTCAAACTGGTTCAGGTAAATCAACACTTATTCAATTGCTTTGTCGCTACTGGGATGTAAACCAGGGGCAAGTGAGCATCGGTGGCGCACCTCTGCAAGATTGGAGTGAATCTGATCTGCGCGCGGCAATCACAGTAGTAAGCCAACGTGTTGATGTTCTTAATGGCACATTGCGTGACAACCTGCTGCTTGCAGCCCCTGAAGCCACGGACGAGCAGCTAGCTGATATTCTGACCAAAGTGGACTTGGCGAATCTCTTAGAAGAGCCAGGATTGAACGCTTGGTTAGGTGATGGCGGACGTCAACTGTCTGGTGGTGAAAAGCGTCGAATTGGTATTGCGCGCGCTCTATTGCGTGATGCCCCAATCCTGCTTCTTGATGAACCAACTGAAGGTCTAGACAAACGCACAGAGCAAACGGTAATGGCACTGTTCAAAGAGCACTTTGCGAACAAAACCGTGGTATTTATCACCCACCGTTTGATTGAGCTAGAGAGTATGGACAAAATCTGTCTGATGGAGCAAGGCGAGATCATCGAACAAGGTAGCCACCAAGCGCTACTAGCTGAGAAAGGTCGTTACCACCAGCTATTACAATCTCTGTAGTCTGGAATTAACATAAACAAAGGGCTTATCCATTGATGAGCCCTTTTTTATACCAATCACAGTAAGCAAGTGTTCAGAGTTAACGCAGGAAAAACGCTTGAGAACAAGGCTAAAATTTTCGATAAGTAGTTACTCTACAATTAACTTACTTTGAAACGAAAAGTAAACAAAGTTATCAAGCGTTATAACCAGCTAGAATGACCAGCTATTTGCTACGATTGGTATTACTCTCGCAGTTCCCAAAGCAAGAGCAAACTCGATTATCGACCAGATTTCGCAAGGTACGCCGACATTTCAGCCTCTGGCACCATGCCACCACCCGTCGCCCAAACTAGGTGAATGGCGTTCTTCATCTTATCTTCACTAAATTGCATTCGAGCTTGGTAAACTTGGTCTTGTGAAACGTGAACTGCCCCCATCATGCCCGCCAACGCAGAAGGCTCTAAACGAATGTCTTCTTGTTCACTTAGCTCACCCAGATGATGGTACATGCGCTCATCCGTCATGGTGTAGTAACCATCAAGCAGTCTTTCCATTGCTCGTCCCACAAAACCAGACGCACGCCCTACCGCTAGACCATCAGCGGCAGTAATGTTGTCGATACCAAGATCTTGCACCGCGATGTCATCATGTAAGCCAGTATGCACCCCAAGCAGCATACACGGAGAGTGTGTCGGCTCCGCGAAGATACAATGAACGTGGTCACCAAATGCCATCTTCAAGCCAAACGCCACACCACCAGGGCCACCGCCCACCCCACAAGGTAGGTAAACGAACAGAGGGTGCTCCGCGTCAACGATGATACCCATATCATCAAACTGTTGCTTCAAGCGTTCGCCTGCAACGGAATAACCTAAGAACAAGGTCTGAGAGTTCTCATCATCAATAAAGAAGCAAGTTGGATCTTTCTCCGCTTCTTTGCGTCCCTGCTTTACAGCAACACCGTAATCTTGCTCGTACTCCACCACGTTTACGCCATGAGAACGCAGCTTGTTTTTCTTCCACTCTCGTGCATCCGCTGACATATGAACCGATACCGAGAAGCCGAGTTTTGCACTCATGATGCCGATAGACATACCGAGATTCCCTGTCGAACCTACGGCAATGCTGTACTGCTGAAAGAACTGACGAAACTCTTCACTGAACAATTTGCTGTAATCATCACTTTTACTTAGAAGCCCAGCTTCAATCGCCAACTTCTCTGCATGTGTTAGCACTTCATAGATGCCACCACGCGCCTTTATTGATCCTGAAATAGGCAAATGACTGTCTTTTTTAAGCATCAAACGTCCAAGAATTTGAGTGCCGTATTGCGCTTCCAAGCATGACTTCATCTTGTCGATTTCAACAACATTCGATTCAATAATTCCGTTAGAAGCCACCGTTTCTGGGAAGGCTTTCATTAAGTATGGAGCAAAGCGTTTTAGTCGTTCACTCGCGTCTTTGATGTTGGCTGCACCTAAACCAACGTACGGCAGACCTTCTTCAAGTGTGGTGATATTTGGGTTGAACCAAACCACCTCTTCTAACCCAATGAGTCGCTCAACCAAAGGGAATTCTGCTACTAGTGCGTTTACGTTATGCGTAGTCATTATTGTTTACCTTTATTAGATCATGTACGACAGAAGGAATGTGCCTGCTAATGCAACAAAAGAGGCAATGAATGTCGCTGTCGTGTAGTACTTGAAGATTTCTGTCATCGTGGCTCCGCAATATTGCTTCACCAACCAAAAGAGCGAATCGGTCACTATCGTACAACCAATTGCGCCAGAGCCTATAGCCAGAGTAATGATTTCTGGACTTACGTTCGGATAAAGTGGGAGTAATGGAGCCACAATTGCCGTCGCGCCCATCATGGCAACGGTGGCAGAGCCCACTGCCGCATGCAGAATAATCGCGACAAGCCATGCAAGAAGGATCGGATGCATATCGAGATTAGAAAGTAACTGTGCCAATACATCCGCCAAACCACTGCCCTTTAATACGCCGTTGAATGCACCACCAGCGCCAATAATCAGCAAGATGTTGGCAATCGAAGAAAATGCACCTTCCGTTTTCTCAAGCAGTACACTCATGCCCATGTTCTGCTTAATACCTAACATGTAATAAGCAACAAAAGCGGCGATAAACATTGCTGTAATTGGGTTACCGATAAACTCCAAAGTGGTGTACAGCGCACTGCCATGTTCCATATTGAGTTCTGCCGCCGTTTTTAACAGCATCAGCGCAATAGGTAACATCACGGTGAATAGCGTCGCCCCCAAAGATGGTAATTGTGATTCATCTTTCACTTCTAATGAGGTGAACTCTTCAGGTACGGTTTTGAAAGGTAGACGAGCACCCATCATCTTCAAGAACAGCGGACCGCCAACTAAAGACGCAACCAAACCTATGAGTAAGCCATAGAAAATCACAGAACCGATATCAGCACCAAGCTCATTGGTCACAAACAATGCGGCTGGGTGTGGAGGAACAATACAGTGCACTGCCATCAAGGCGGTACAAAGCGGAATGGCGAGATTTAAAAGTGAGGTATTGGTTTTTTTCGCAATCGAAAAAGCCAGTGGAATTAACAGCACCACGCCAACTTCCACGAATAGAGTAATTCCGCAAACAAGGCCGATTAACACCATAATGACTTCAGGTGATAGCCAGCGAATCTTTTGTAGGGTAAGCCCAATTCGCTCAGCCGCCCCAGACACTTCCATCATCTTGCCAAGTATGGTGCCTAAACCAATCACGACAGCAAGAAAACCAAGAGTGCCGCCAATGCCACTTTCGATAGCACTGACCATCTCTAAAGGTTGCATGCCCATCATCCCACCAACGTAAAAACTGGCGAGTAACAGCGCTAAAAAAGGATGGAGTTTAAACTTAACGATCGCAAAAACGATCATTAAGATACTCGTTATGAGGGTAGTAATGACCCAAAGGTTGGATTCCATGTTCAGACCTATGTTGTTGTTTTAATTGACTGCAATTAAACGAGGAATCCATAGCCCTGACAAACGATCAAAACTCACCTTTAGATGAAGTAAACTTAAACAAAAGCGTGATTTATACGACGTTTAGTGAATTTTTCGACCAATAGGTGAATCCAACTATAACAACGCCGTTATTATGTGTTCTATCAAGTTCGACTCAATAACGCACATGTACACCAGAGATAATATTTTCGCCAAGAACCAACGCATCAATAGTTTTCAACTTTCCAAGCTTCATACTTTTGAAGTGGCAGCACGACACTGTTCATTTTCTCTTGCAGCAGAAGAACTCTCCATGACGCCCAGCGCAATCTCTCACCGTATCAACAAGCTAGAAGAAGAACTTGGCATTGCCTTGTTTACCCGCTCTCACCGAAAAATCACGCTCACTGAAGAAGGGGAACGTATTTATCTCGCCTTGAACAGAACGCTCAACGAGTTAAACCAAGAGGTCATGGAAGTCAGAAATGGCGAAGTCTCCGGAGAGCTGACGATTTACTCCCGCCCTTCTTTTGCACAATGTTGGCTTGTGCCTAGGTTGTACCTATTTAAGCAAAAGCACCCTTCCATCGAGCTGAATATTCTTACTGGCAATGAGAACGTCAATTTCCAAGGTTATGGCATCGATGCCGCGATCTATTTCGATGAGCAAATGCCAGAAAAGTTGTGGTCGAAAGAATTGATGAGCGAAGAGATAATCCCGGTCTGCACTCAAACATATGCAGAACAATTTAACCTATTTGAAAAGCCAGCGAATTTGGTAAACGCCACCCTACTTCACGACAACCAAGCATGGGATTACAACTCCCATCACGATGAATGGACACTGTGGGCAAAGCAAAATGGCATAACAGACATTGACGCTATTCCAAGCATTTCATTCGACCGATCCGATTTAGCCGTCAGTGCTGCTATGCACAATGCGGGGGTTGCTATCGGTCGATTATCGCTGGTGGAAAAACGACTTAAATCCGGCGAACTGATCACCCCTTTTAGAAACCAAACTCTGCAATGCAAACAGAAATATTATGTCGTTACGGCTAACGAAAAACATTCTCGAAAGCTTGAGCTTTTTATTAACTGGCTAATTGAGCAAATCAGTATAACGAGAATATAAGAGAAAACGATTCAGAAGATCTATTACTTCACGCGCCGATTTCGCGTCACAAATAAATTTTAAGGCTGACTGAAAAACCAGCGCCTTCATTAGAAAGCGCTGATGCTTGAGCTTTGTCTGTCTCTCCCTATAATGACCCAACAATCAATACCCCAAACAGAACAAACTTGGTGAGGTAGTTAATGTTCGGTGATTATCTAAAGCAATTGAGATATCAACTTGGATTAACGCAAAGGGAGCTTGCGACAAAATTAAACTTGGCAAATCCAGAGTTTTCATCTGTGGATTCAGTCACTATTAGTCGCTGGGAAAGGAATGCAACGGCTCCTAAGACCGTCAAAGCAATTAAAGTGCTACGTGAGCTTACCTTAGATCTCAGACCTTTTTTGCTCTCTTTGCCTTCGCCGGAGAACGAAACGTTTTTGGACGATATCATTTATGAACGTTACTACTCACAAAAAGCACTATTACTTTCTTCTGGATATGAAGAATTAAAACCCCAAGAAGAAGCGCCTATTATCGAAGAGGCACTCTTTGCTCATGACATCGACACTCACCTCCCACGGTTGCATAACTTCTTCCTAAATGCCGATGCTCACTACCCAGGAATGCTGGACCTTGATTTCTTAGCATTAGATGAAGAAAACAAATTGATAGCCAAGGTGTATAGAGATAGTGAGTCCAACAAGGTAAAAGGACATTCAATTTCCTTCTTATTTAAAACAAAGGACCTCGACGAACACTTTACCAATCCTAACCAAACACTGCCATTTGAGCTCGTGCGGTCTTATTCGGAGCAGTATCAATTCGCCATGTGTTGTTTGAGTCGTTATGCCATGAGTGAACAAGTCTTCATGAAACTGCACCCAACGTTTGTGGATTACATCGCGAGCAAATCCAATATTACTGAGATTTACTACTATGCCTTCGATAACAAATTCAGTGATTATCTAGTGGACCTTGGTGCCAAAAAAGTCGCGTATGACAGCCCAGCTCGGACCGGCTCTGTCAAAATCGGTCGAAAAGCATATCGAAAGTGTTTATTGAAATTGGATACTGCCGTGCTGTTAGCTCAGCCAGCGATGATCTACCTGCTCCACCAACATCAAACCAACATGGCTGCTCAAAGATAAATATAAAATGACTATGCAACGTTATTAACGGCTTTAGTTCGTATATTCCTACGTATAAGAGGCTGAAATTCACCTAAAGAACACCATTCCATTAATACCTATTATTTTCTTATGAAATATATTCTCTTTGATGAACATTTCTCATTTTTAAGATAATGGCAAAAAATATTAGCTCGAATTAAAATTCAATTATTTTTGTTTGGACATTGATAAATAAAACAATAAAATCATTATTATTCATATGGTTATATGAATGCAAAATAATATCCTTCATTTTCAACTAGGCATCTCATGCCTATAGAATACGCACAATGCCTTCTCAATTAAACGACAAACATAATACGATTTGCATGATATTTATGAGCAGCACGACATAAATATTAATGCATTTCCAACTTCCTATATGTCTCATCAATTTTAAATGATTGTACCGTACCGGAATACCATTTCTCAAAATTGACACATTTGGCAGAGAAATGTCATGCACATAACTTAAACGAAAAATAACAATTAGCTATGGACATGTTTTAAACCTATGGGGGAAGTAAAGTGTTCGGGAGTTATCTAAAATCAATAAGAACCACATTAGGGTTAACTCAGGAGCAAGCATCAATAAGACTAAATCTATTAGGTGGTGATTTAGCAAATATAGACTGTGTTACTTTTAGCCGATGGGAAAGAGGAATCACTCAACCGAGTCTAAGCCGACGAGTCAGAGTGCTTCGTGCATTTGAAAACAACCTGCTGCCATACCTTTGTAATTTAGGGTTAGATACGCCTTTAAAAGACGAGGTTGAACAGTTTGAATTGTCTTTGAAACAAAGATACCAAGACGCAATGTCTATCATCTCAGGGATTGACTACAAAAATGCTTACCCTGTTGTGTATGATCATATTGAAGAGGAAGAACTGAGCCAAAATAATGAGCAAGAATTCATTAATAGTCTGAACAACTTTCATAATCAGCTTAAGTCTTTAAATATTAAACATAGTCTTGCGACTATTGATTTGGTTGAATATCAGAAAGACAATCGAGCAATTGCTTATAAATACCTTTCCAAAGGTGAGCTAGTCGGTCATAACATTGGTATGTTTTTTACTGTGCCCACATTGGAAAATGAGCTAGATAGAACTAAAAAGCAACGCTTACCTATCGACACGATTGACCTTAGATTAACCAAGCCATTGAGAGAGAAAGGAGTATATTCTTACTACGCCATCAGTCAGCACTCCAAAAATGAACGCGTATTTCGTAAACAGCTGCATACAGAGTTCACTTTCTTGGCTCAAAACGCGCATATTCATCATTATTACGCAAGTGTCACTTTAAAGAGCTCGGTCGATGTGATGTTTAAAATGGGCTTTAGTGTTGCGGCTTACGAAGGAGAAAGCCCGGTAGGTGCAATCAAAGTTGGCGCTAAACGCTATACTCGCGCAATCATGTATATTGAAACCAGTGAGCTGTTTATTCAGCCAGAATTTCTCTATTTATTGACGTGTTGTGGTGTTTGTACTCATCGCCAATGTGACAGTTGTACAGAACACCCTAATTGCATTTGTTAAACAAATACCGGCTTTTACGCTTTGCTGTCGATTGTTAGTTTAGATTCACTGTGCCTTCAATCGCTATCTTTGACTTCTGATAACGGTTCACAGCTCTATAGCGGCATTCAAATGATTGCCGCTATATTACTTAGCAATCGAGATGCTCATCAATTCTCAAATGCTATCCTGCTCAACATCTAAGTCGTTAAGATCTATACCCAAGTGCTTTAATTTATTAGCAGGTGAAACGCATGAAAAAGATTCGCTATCCATTTGATTTGCACGGGACACTCTCAATTCAATATCGGGATAAAGTTAATCCAATATTTCTAGACACTAATGAAGAAAACCAATCCATCATTGATATTGATGACTTTGCAGTAAGAGCATTCAGCTATGAAGCGGAAGATCGTCTATTAAAAATCTCACTACAAAAAGCGGTAAATTTATCTGAAATAGCTGACTGTGATTCAGTATTGACGGGCATCGAACTTAAACAAAATAATATCAAACTTGATATCGTCTATTGCCTATATAATGCAGGCATTGTCAGCTCTAGTATCTCCTATCCTCTCGATGATGACTCGCCGATTGAATCCATTGCTATCGCGAAACCTCTGACTCTGCACCTTAACTAACCTAACGTTTAAAACCGGATACGAAAAAGCCCTTAATTCGGCAAGAACAAGGGCTTTTCTGTCTGCGATTACTCGTTATTACTTCTGATAGAAGGCGCGTTTTTTCTCATACATAGCTTCATCCGCGATCGAAAACAGATTTTCAATCGACACAGATTCACTTGAAGCCCCTCCAACAGAAAACTGAACTGGGTAGCGGTTATGCTCAGATAGCTCAACCCACTTATTCTGTTGAGATACCTCAAGACGTGTAATCAACTCGTTTAGAGCGTCAATACTCAAGTCTTTTGCAATGACGGCAAATTCATCACCACCAATTCTGTACAACAAGGATTTTCCGTTGAGAACCGACTTGATGAGTTGCGTTGACTTAGCAATCAAAACATCACCACGGTCGTGCCCATAATTGTCATTGAGGTTTTTTAAGCCGTTTATATCAATCACAATAATAGCCATAGATTGCCAATGTCCTTGAATGACTGATTGGCAAGCAAACTCATAGTCTTCGTCAAACGCCTTACGATTAAAGCACTTTGAGAGTTTGTCTCGACGTGCGAAATCTTCTAACTCCAGCCACGAGTATAACTGCTTCTTAAATAGCTCCAATAAAATGCGATCTTCTCCTGTCATGACATAATTGCCATAACAGAAGTAACCAATTTCAGCTCCCGTAGAAGATCGCATGGTTTTCGCATTTTCGCTGCGCGGTTTTTCAAAACTAAAGCGCATGTCTGAGTCAGGAAACAAGCGGGAGAGCCCCGAATTAATCACTTCCGGAATCGCATGGAACCCTACCCCTGCATGGCTAGTGGTAAAGTTAATCAGCGTCATGAGTTTTGCTTGGTGCGCTTCTTCGCGTGTTAAGTTTGCCCGCAACTCCGCCGTTTGCTCTTCAACTCGATGCTCTAGCTTTTGGTTGAAGTTCGCAAGTTGCGCGTTAGTATCTTGAACTTGTTGGTTGGCGTTGCGCAGCGCTTTGTTTCGTACTTCCAACTCATCCATCTGACTGGTCAATTGCGCCCAAAGCGAATCCAATAGGCTCATCAACTGTCTAAACTCTTTAAATTGAAAACGCTTAGGCGATAAATCTGGTCGTTTATTCGTTTTAAATCGACGCACGACCACTTCCATCTGACGAATAGGTTCTGTAAGCCATCGGCTTGCCACAATCGCAATGCATAGAGTCACAACCAAGGTCGCAATGATGATATTTAATAGCTGTTGCTTCGATTGTGTCAGTTCTTGGTTTCGTGCTGCGTCTGACACAGTGTGAATCATAGTCACTTCTAATGGCTTCACAAAACTGTTGTTCTGGACGGTAATTTTACTCAAATGATGCGTGGTATCCCCCTTGGTATTACTCACCGCACCATAGTGGAAGTTAACGCTTTCTTGAGCATATAAGAATGGTTGCGAAATTCGGATTAAATCCTGATATGACACTAAAACAACCAAATAACCTTGCGGCTCATACTCTGAACCTGGCAGCAGCGTGTACGGCAGTAACGGGCTGACAAAGGCGATACCACTTTGCCCCCCATTTAATACCAGCCCCTCATCAAAGTAAGTACTGTGATACATCTTACCTTGCTTATAAATGTCTTCAGCGGCTCGAATTTTGGTCAGCAGCTTACTGTTTTCTAGGTGATATACTGAGCCATTGCTTTCGTACATTGGTTGCCAGTTTTTATCGATAATGTAAGTCGTACTGACATTGACCGCCAACTCTTCAAATGTCTCTATCATTTGCCAGATAATGGATGAATACAGGACGTTATCCATGCCTTGAACGAGTAAGCGATCCTTGGAATACCAGCGAGTTAAGTTCGCCACAAAGGTCAGGTCTTCACCTATCGTTTCTTGGATACCTTGATTGGTATTTTCCAGTTTAAGTTCTTTTTGCACCAACAAATCGGTTTGGTGCTTATCGATCATACTGGTGCCCACCCAATAAGCAGGCAGTAACGACCCTACCACCACAATCAAAGTTAAGATGCTACGCAAACTTATCATAAGGATGCTTTCCTACTCTTGTGAATGTGATTTGAATGTTTATTGATGAAGTCCACCACAAACTGAGCGGCGCCGTGTGCAGGCATGCCTGCTTTATAGCGCTTATATCCGCGAATCAACGCTTCCCAAGTCACCGCCATTTCTACGGTACTTGGCATGGCATAAGCGGGGGTCAGCTCTTTGTACAAATCGCTATAGTAGGTGTTCTCTTCGTCATACCATTTGCGGTTGATTGAGCGATTGGTAGAGATCAAGTTCTGGTTGATGATGACGTCTTCAATAAACTCCGGCTTTTGTACGATCATCGCCAGAGTACGCATTGCTTTTTGCTTCGCCGGATTGCGCATTGCTTCAGCATTAAATGCCAACACCTTTCCGCCACTCAGTGAGTGCATGTGGTGATTATTGTACGTCGGTAAACTGCTGATTCTGAGTTCTGTTGAGAAGTGTTGCTTCAGCTCACCTAGCGCCCAATCACCATCAATGAGATACGGCGCTTTCCCTTCAATGAACAACGCTCGCGCTTGATCTTGGTTGTAATCATCAATCACCACACCTTCTTTAGGTAAACGACCATAAAACTTAAGAGCCGCCGCCAGTGCACCAACATCAATATCGGTGATAGGTTGCGTTCTATGATCGGAAAACATAGGCACAAACGACATCAAGAAGTACATGTTCGGATACTGCATTGCGAGCGTGCTTTTGCCCTGTTTGGCATCTTCAATAAGCTTTTCCCAAGTTGGCTGTACTTCGTTGGTCAGCTTCGTATTCACATACAAAACCAAGTGATTACCTAAACCAAGCGGTACCCCATAAATGGCGTCGTCCACGGTGACGAGTTCCAGAGCTTTTGGCTCTATGCTTCTCTCTTCTAACCAGCTTGGCGGAATTTGGGCGAGATCAAAGTAGTCATGTAGTCCCAAGAAATCAGAAGGAACCCAAATAACATCAGGCACGGTAATACCAGTTTGCTTGGCGAGTAGTAGTTCTGAACGGATATTGTTTACATCGAACTCTCTGATCGCGAGTGTGTTGCCTGTTTCGGCTTCGAAGCGCTCGTTAATTTCTGCGACGGTAGAATATTCAATGCCACTCCAAACTTGGATCTCTTGAGCGGAGACCAAGGAGGAAAACAGAAATAACAACAACAGGCTCAGGTTTCTCACTAGAATTCTCGAAAATTGATGGTATTACAAAAGTAGCGAACGACTGGTGCTTATTCAAAAGCGCCGACAGGAAATGTGCGGGTGCTTCCATTGGTGGTTCACCCTACCATAGAAAGCAAAAAGCGCCGCAATTGCGACGCTTTCAAAGATTATATCACAGTTAGTGATTAAGCGTACTCTTGCTCGAACTCACGCATAAAGTCCACGAGAGCTTGCACACCTTCAAGCGGCATCGCGTTGTAAATTGATGCACGCATACCACCAACGGCACGGTGACCTTTTAGTGCCTTCAGTCCTTTTGCATCTGCCAACTCTAGGAATGTGCCATCAAGTTCTGGTTTTGCTAGTTGGAACGGTACGTTCATCAGAGAACGGTTCGCAGAGTGCACTCCGTTACGGTAGAAATCAGACTGATCGATGTAATCGTATAGCAGTGCTGCTTTTTCACGGTTTACTTGCTCGATCGCTTTTACGCCACCCTGCTCTTTTAACCACTTAAACACTAGACCTGATAAGTACCAAGCGAATGTAGGAGGCGTGTTGAACATCGACTCTTTTTCTGCCAACACTTTGTAGTCAAGAATACTCGGTAGCACTTCTTTCGCCAAACCAAGAAGATCGTCACGAACAATCGCAATTGCAATGCCTGATGGACCAATGTTCTTTTGTGCACCAGCATAAATGACACCGTATTGAGAAACATCAATTTCACGAGAAAGAATGGTCGAAGACATATCTGCAACAATTGGTTTATCCGTTACTGGCAGATCGTTGATTTCAATACCATCAATGGTCTCGTTCGGGCAAAAATGGACGTAAGCCGCATCTGGCGAAATTTTCCATTCTGTTGCAGGTAGAACTGCCGCTTTACCGTCAATCACCGTTTTTGCGTTGAACACGTCAGGTTCACAGTACTTTTTCGCTTCTGCTACTGCGCTTTCTGCCCAGTAACCACCATCAATGTAAGTCGCAGTTTCCGCGCTACCTAATAGGTTTAGTGGAACAGCGGCAAATTGAGCACGAGCACCACCTTGGCAAAACAATACTTTGTAGTTGTCTGGGATATTTAAAAGATCACGAAGGTCTTGCTCTGCTTCTTCTGCAACCTTAATGAACTCTTTGCTTCGGTGACTGATTTCCATCACTGAAGTCCCAAGACCTTGCCAGTTGATTAGCTCCTTTTGTGCTTGCTGCATGACTGCTTTTGGCAGACCTGCAGGTCCTGCACTGAAGTTAAATACGTTGTCCGTATTTTGTTCCATGATGCTCATTGCTCCTGCTAAGTAAAGATTACGAAATTAATATCACGTTTTTGCAGGGATAAAAACAAGAAAAGAGGTCTTACGACCTCTTTTTAAACTGGAAAAGCTAAAAACTTACTTTGTAAACTTCTCTATTGCATCAATGCAGGCATAAGCAGTGCGATTAAAGGAAATTCTTGTCCATTTTCGAACTTCAACTTCCCATCAGAAATTTGTGCTTTTAGTTCATAGCCCTTGTCTTTTTTCTCAATAAGTTCCATCACCATCAACTCGTCAACGCCTTCTTGAATGAATGGGTACAGATCCACCAACTCATCAGAGAAGTAAGTATTCAGCGAGCCTTTTGTCGCTGTCATTAGCTTCATCGGGTCTTGCGTGATGTGGTCGGTACCTTCCGGCACGGATAATTGCCATTCATTACGGAATTTGCCGTCTCCAAATGCGAGAGATAGCTCGTTGACTGATAGGTTAAAGCCTTTGCTAAACAAAGTATCAATATGCGGCAACAGCTTTTGAATCTCTTGCTCATCTAGCATTGGTGAACTTTGGTAAATCGACATAATTTGATCGAACGACTGGCTGTCAATATCACCGATAGCGAAATCAAGCTTGAAGTTATCAACGTCTGTACCATCCGTTAAACGCATTTGCTTAGCGTCTAATACCAACTGGGTGTTCAGTTTGTCGCCAGATTCATTCAGGGATGTATTGCCACTGTAGCTTGCGTTCTCGATTAGGAACATCGGGGCAAGTTGCGCATCAACAATATCCAGTTTTTGTAGAGAGAAAGATTGCTCCCCTAGCCAGTATCCTTTTGCTTGCTTACCTTTGCCTTCACCTTTCAGCTCTGTTAGATGAATCTCTTCACCATTTTCAAAGTCGATTTGTACCGAAGGAATCGACACTTGGTAGTTTAAATCACCCAGCACAGTCACATTACCTTTAACTTGCGCAGGACTAGATGAAAGGTGCATACCTTGAGCGTCGTTTTGGTAATTCCAACTTGCTAGGTTAAGCGTGAAATCCGTGTTTCCGTTGAGCTGAGTTTTACTGTGCATCGTCAACGGTAGGAAGTCCGCGTCAACGAGTTTAGAATCTGCACTTAAGCTCGTTAAACCATGTGTTACGTCGCTGGTCACATCAAAAGCTGTCGGAAGACCATCACGCTCAAGCTGCGCTTTGATTTCTGGGTCGACAACGGTGTAACGCGTCAGAACGACCGAAGACAGGTAACCGCGGTCATATTCCACAATTTCACCTTTGACCATTTCATCGTTCATATTGGCGATGCCATCTTCAATGATAGTTTGACCAATCTGACCAACTGCTAACGGCCAACACAGCGCAAGAGAAATAGCGCCACCAATGGCACCGATTTTTTTAAGATTTTCCATAACGTCACTTATTGAGTATTTGTGCTCAGTCTAACCCAAACCCAAAGCGGATAAAACATTGAGATATATCAGACTATTGATGGTTATTTTAGTTCATTAATCGAGAACAATACTCAGCTCTCAACCATTTCTATATTTAATTGATATGTTGTTGGTGCCAAGTTTTAACCGGAGCTCAAACCACTGTGAACCGTTACGCCGTATTGTGCCTCGACAATAATCCAATCAGTGCCGAACAGTTTCGATTGGAGTTGTCTGCCTTTTCGAGCAAGTTTGATATTCTCTCTGTAGAATCGATAGAAGAAGCGCAGAGCGCTCTCGAATACCTCGAAGAAAGAGAACAAAAGGTTGCGCTGGTTATTGCGAGCCATCATGCACATTTTAATGGCGTTGACTTCCTCATCGGTCTCGACCGCAAGCCACACACTGAGCAAGCTCGCAAAATCCTTATTAGCTGCTCGTCCGATATTGAGGCCATTTTAACCGCCGTCAATGAAGGACGCCTCGATCACTGCTTAACCAAGCCTCTTCCAGATAAGGTCCTGTTCAATACGGCGCAAAAAGAACTGACCCAGTTCATTCTCCGTCATGATAGAGAAGACTTGCTCAACTACAGCCAAATCCTCGACCAGCATAAATTGCTGCGCGCTCACATCGAAAATCAGATGAGCAACTATCAAGCAGGGTTCTTGAACGACTACCACGCCCTCTCTGATGGGGAACTCGCAGAACAAGTCATCACGGCGTTGCAACACTTCTTTGAACAAAATGACGATACCAAGGCTTGCCGTACCTACTCTCCTGAACACCTACTTACGATTGAAGGCGAGCCAAACAGTTTCTTGTGGTTTATTACCAGTGGTGAGGTAGCGCTCTACAAACGTGATGAACTTGGCATGCAACGTGAAGTGGTGCGCCATTCAAAAGGGAACATTGTCGGCGGCATGTCATTTGTCACCGGAGAGAGTTCGTTTTCAACTGCACTCACCCTAACAAAAACGGAAGTCATCAAGCTTGACAGAAATGTCTTCCGTAAGGTGATGCAAGGTGATTCTAACTTACTACCTCTGTTTACCAACTTGTTGCTACGTCATTTCAACCGACGATTGCAACGCAGCATCAACACTAAGCTGCAACTGCAAAAAACATTGGAATCATTGGAGTCCGCCCACCAGCAACTCATCGAACGCGAAAAAATGGCGATGCTGGGTCAACTTGTTGCGGGTGTCGCACACGAATTAAACAACCCCATTGCAGCTATCTTGCGAGGGGTAGAAAACCTAACTCTGACACTTGAAAACCTACTCACTCAGCTACCTAGTTACGAGGTTCAAGAAAAAGGCATTGGTTTACTGACAAGAGCTCAAAGCGCCAAACCGGCTTCGACCGCAGAACTCAGAGAGCGAGTAAAACAATTGAGTTCCAGCCTTCCCGACAGAACATTAGCAAAGAAAGTCGTTAATCTAGGGCTTGAGGGCGACCAAACTTTGGTTGCACAACTTAACCGTCAAAACGCCGACTCATTGGATTCACTTGGCACGTTAGAACAATATCATCAAGTCGGCGCATCACTTCGCTCAATCAATGTTTGCGCAGCTCGCATCGCTGATATGGTAAAAAGCTTAAAAGGCTACGCACGCTCAGACGACGAAGGTTTACACTTTGCCAACTTACATGAAGGCATAGAAGATACGTTGGTGATCTTTGAGAACAAACTCAAGATGCATAAGGTCACAACAAACTACGCAGAACTTCCTAATACACTCTGCCAACCCATTGCTTTACAACAAGTTTGGACAAATCTGATTTCCAACGCCATTGATGCCTTTCCTGATAAAGGCGAACTCACTATTCAATCTCGCTTGGTAGAAAAAAACCAACAAAAGTATGCCGTAATTTCATTTACAGACAACGGATGTGGCATCCCCGAATCGCAACAAAAAGCCATTTTTGAACTCAACTTTACAACCAAGAAAGAAGGTAATTTCGGTTTAGGTATCGGACTGTCTATCTGCCAACAGATTATGGCAAGCCATAAAGGCTGGATAGAGGTGGAATCTGAGCTCAACCATTTCACTTGCATGACCGTCTGGTTACCTATCACTCAAGAAGGAGATGAAGTATGACTAAATATCTGATTTTATGTGTGGATGATGAAAGAGAAGTCTTAGATAGTGTCCTTCAGGATTTGATGCCATTCGAAGAAAATTTCATTGTTGAGGGTGCGGAATCTGTCACGGAAGCAAAACAGGTGATTGAAGAAATGGCGGAAGACGGTATTCAGCTTGCCTTGATTCTGTGTGACCACATCATGCCGGAACAAACTGGCATCAGCTTTTTAATCGAACTCAGTCAAAATGGTGACACTAAATCATCTCGCAAGCTGCTCTTAACGGGTCAAGCTGGCTTAGAAGACACCGTTGAAGCAATCAATCATGCGAGCCTCGATTACTATATCGCCAAGCCTTGGAAAGGTGAAGAGCTCAGAGACGCTATTGTTTCGCAACTGACTGCTTTTATGATAGAAAATGATGACAACTTATTATCGTGGACATCCATCCTAGACGCAGAGGCAATCCTCAACGCGATGGCACAACGACGTGCAAGCTTTGGTGAATGAGAGCTGGGATAGAAAAACAAGCCATATTCGTCATCAACATGGCGCGTTTTTTGCTGATAAAACGGCACAATGAGTCATTTGACAAAACATCGACACATTTTTGTTGGTCGTAGACCTTCGTTTTTATTATGATGTCGAACAAATCAGATTACGGTTCAAGTGGTTACTTGGATCCATGGAACTATAAGACAAGGTTTATCGTTAGTTATGCGTAAAACACTATTAGCCGCTGCCCTTTTGTTGGCATCAAGCCAAGCTCTAGCTGCGAACGACTACAACGCTCCAGCAACAATGAGCAACTTTAGCTACGACTACATGGAAGCTCGCATTGGTGCTAGCCCAGTAACGTTCGGTGCTGGTTTCAGCAAATCAATCCACCCAAATGCACACGTAATCGCGCGCATCGACTCTGAGTTTGATGGTGATTTCGATTCAGCAGCGGGTTTTGGTTTCCACTCACCACTAAACAACTGGGCTGACCTAACGGGTGCAATGCTAATGCGCGTTGTACAACCGTCAAACTCAAGCAGCACTGACGTTGGTATGGAACTTAACTTAGGCGTGCGCCAATGGCTTGGTCCTCAACTAGAAGTTGGTGGTAAAGCGGGTTACGTTTCTATCGACAACGATGACGATTGGATCGGTTCTGTTTACGCTCGTTTCCACTCTACAGAGCTATTCTCTCTGGGTGCTGAAGCGCGTATCAACGACTTCTACGGTGATCAAGTAATGTTCACTACTCGCTTTAAGTTCTAAACGCCTACTGAGCGTACTTTCTTAAAGTATGAACTAAAAAACCGAGGCATTTACCTCGGTTTTTTTGTATCTACAAACTGTCTTGTTGCAATGACTAACTCAAATGAAGTGGCCAAAAGCATCAACTTCCTTTTGTCGCTTTCAACACTCACCTTTTATGACTCGCTAACTTCATCCTAAACGAGTCAATCATCGTGAAACTAAAGCGATTTATTCACACATTGCCAGCAGTTGTTTCTTGCGTGGTTCTTGGAGCAGCTTCCAGTGAATACCATCAGTGGCGCCAGCAAACTTCCATAGAAGCTTCACATCAACATCACTACCGTATGTCACTCTTACTTTATTAAATACTTCTACTGGTCCTAGTTCCAAAAACGTTTCTACGTCATCAATACCTGCTTTTTTGACCATACGCTCTAGCGTCAACTGCATATTTGGTAGGTCACGCAAACGTCTACTGGCTGAAGACTTTTGGTATTTACGTTCCTTAATAGAACATTCAATCGATTTTTGTAACAACGCGTCTAGACCCGCAAAACCTGAGTCAAATAGATCGGTTACATCATAGTAGTTAACGGTTGCCGTCGTTTGTTTTTTGACGTGCTTATATTTTTCACAGTTTAGTTGAGTAAATTCTTCATCTAACCCGTTACCACCACGTAAATAACAACAGTCGTTACTTACTAGTGCGAACATTGCGTCGTTGCTGAATAAACCAATCCCGCCAAACATTGAACGTTTTTGGTACTCACTAAAATTGCTTACATAGTTAAAAAAAGCTTGGTCTGTCATGTCCATTGACCTCTGTAATTGGAATAAATTACCCCGATTAGCGATGTCACCAGATGAACAGCAGCTTATAGCGAATTATAAATTGTCGATATGTTGGCGATATTTTTGTGAATTGCGCTCACCAACTGTCTTAATCATACTTAACGTTGAAAAATAAGTTAGGATCTATGTCACAGTTGCCGAACTACAAATTCCACATACGTGATTAGTTTCACATTTACTCATCCTTAAGCGATGTTTTTTTGACACAGCAACTGCCAAAAATCAAACATCATGGTGATAAATGCGGCAATTGCGAACGTGAAATAGGTATTTAATTGATAAGCAACATAGTGTGGAGGTACACTGTACGAAAGCTCTCTAGCACAACGTCATAATGGAACATCTATCATTTTTTTGGCTACCAAATAATAAAGATAAGCTTATAAAAGCACTCGAATCTGAGTTCGCTCACCTAGTAGAACAATCAATTTCTACCGGGAAAATCTCCCTTCCTCCTATCCCTGATGTCGTACTTAAAATCCAGCAACTCTGCACAGAAGAAAACACCACGATTTCCGACGTCGCAAATGCGTTACTAGAAGATCCTAGTCTTGCTGCGGTTGTGGTTCGCGTCGCGAATTCCGTGATTTTTAATCGCCGTAATATTACCTGTAATGACCTGACAACAGCGGTATCTCGCTTAGGCATTTTACGAGTGAGGGATATCGTCACAGCTCAAGCAATTGAACAGTTAAAGCATTCGGTCAACCTTTCTAAAGACTGCAATAGTATATTGGTGAAAAGTGCCGCGGTTTCTCGTGAGCTAGGCGCAACCATGGTATTGGTTGTCCAAGAGTTCCGTAAGCATGAACCAGCGACATACGGTCACCTAGAGCAAGAAAAAGCGCTATTAGTAGGTTTGTTGGCGGATATTGGTCTGTTCTGTCTCATCAACGAATACCACTTATATCTTGATCGTGGTAATTACTTAGATGCAGATATTGCACTACAAATATTCCAAACGCGCTGTTCTGCGACAAGCAAATTAGTATTGGAGAAGTGGGGTTTTGACAATGATTTCCGTGAGGTTTCATCGAATGAAAAATATGAAGCATCGCGCCCAGAAGTCAGCTACCTGGATATTGCTCGTATCGCAAACCACTTATTAATGTTCCGTAACCAAGATGAACGCATTGAAGATCATGAAGTGGAATTCAATTTAACGGGTGCAGAAATCTTGTACGAGTTGAGCAATATGAGTGATACTGACTTCCATTGTGAAATTAAAGAAGTTCTAAGCGCAAGCGGTCTTTAATCTCTCAATACTTCATTTTAAGCCACGCTAAGCATCAGATAGTATTCTGAGCTGTTTATGCGTGGCTACGTATTTTGCTTACCTCATAAAGGAATCATTGAGTTTTATGTTCTCAGGGATGCTATTTATCTTTGCCCCATTGGTGGTGGGCTACTTAATTCCAATTTCTCAGGCGTCGATACTTGAAAAAATCAACAAGTCGACCTCATACCTGATTTACGTCATTCTCTCCTTGATGGGTTTAAGCCTTGCTGCACTCGACAACCTCGGCAGCAACTTGCAAACCATCTTGCTTTACGCTGGTACTTTCTTCGTCTGTTTGGGCGCTTGTAACCTACTTGCCTTGCCGCTAGTCGATAAACTGCTTCCTTTGCAAACCGACCAAAACCAGAAAAAACTCCCACTGTCTTCTATGGCATTAGAATCAATCAAGCTTGTTGTCGTCGTTGGTGGTGGTTTGATTGCCGGTTTGATCTTGCCAATTGGTCTTTCTTGGGTGGATACAGCGAGCGAATGGATTTTATTTCTTCTACTGTTCTTTATTGGCATTCAATTGCGCAATAGCGGCTTAACCCTTAAGCAGATTCTGTTGAACAAACAAGGCATGGCGATTGCGACAGTCATTATTGCAACTTGTATGCTCGGTGGTGCAATTGCCTCAGTGATCTTGGATTTACCACTCTACCAAGCGCTGGCAATGTCTTCTGGCTTTGGTTGGTATTCGTTAGCTGGCATCTTGATGGGTGATGCATTTGGTCCCATTTTTGGCGGCGCTTCCTTCTTGATTGAATTGATGCGTGAGTTGGTCGCATTAGTTGCTATTCCATTGTTTATTCGCACCTACCCTTCAACAGCCATTGGTTACGCAGGAGCAACAGCAATGGACTTTACCCTGCCAGTCATCCAGACAACTGGAGGTGTTCGATGTGTGCCTGTCGCGATCGTAAGTGGTTTTATTTTGAGCTTATTGGTGCCTGTCATGATGCTTTTCTTTGTGTCTCTTGCTAGCTAGATCTCAGGAATATTCATTAACATCCATTACAATACGGCAAAAATTCAAATACCCACGTAACCTCAAAATGCTCAATTCAAAGAGAATTTTCTGGATTACCGCTTAGTTATCGAGCCCTTTGATTTTTAAACTCTTGGATCGGTAATCAGTAACAGGCAAGGCATAGTGCCTATTGGGGTTACAAAGGGAATTCAACCAAAAAGGAATAACAATGAAACGCTTTGTCGTTGCAGCGCTCCTCGCTACAAGCTCAACTTTTACCTTTGCTGCTGACCAGCAATGTCTTGCAAACAAATACGACGGTTATATAGACGCCTCTTTACAGTGGTATCAAGACCTTGTAGACCTAACCGTTACTCAATACCCAGATTTGAAAGAAGTAAGTCAATGGTTCTTAGAAGGTCGCCAACACCACTTTGAATTAAACCGTGAAGCGGTACATTACTTCCTGAAAAATGATCCTAGCCGTGTTGCTACAGAGCAACCTGTTGAAGCGTGGCTCAAGCTAGAACAACACGATGTGAAGCAGCTTGCAACACGCAGTGATGAGCTCGGTCAAGCTGCACAAAAAACGTTTAGTGATCGTCAATCGGCGAACCATCCAAAGAACTATGACCTACGTTCTGCATTTGCTGACTTATTGAGCCACCCAAAACAGATCGATTCTGCGCTTAATAAGTACAATCAATCAATTGCTAAGATTGAAAAGCAGAAGTGTGAATAAACCTCGCCCTAGAATTTCATTTCAGCAACATGGGTTTCAATAATTAAAACGGGACTTTGCGCCCGTTTTGGTTTAGATTGTGCCGCTCGCATTACCAAAATAACTACAAAGATTCTTTGCTATGGTTAAGGAACAAAAAACCGCTGACGTTAGCTTCGAGAGCTTGTTAAAGATCTTCACAATTCCTGAAGGTCCAGATTCTACGTTGACCAAAATCGACGAGAGTCTCTCCCAGAACTTGAACAAATTTCTTCGTGAACACATCGTGGCAGAAGAAAAGCCTTTACGTGAAATTGAGAAAGACTTTTCTTCTGCTCAGATTCCTGAGCAACCAGAGTTCGTGTCAGACCATACCGAGCACCTACTAGATACCTTGGTATCTCACTCGGTTCATACCTCTGCGCCAAGCTTTATTGGTCACATGACTTCTGCCCTGCCGTATTTCTTAATGCCGCTGTCGAAGATCATGATCGCCTTGAACCAAAACTTGGTAAAGATTGAAACTTCGAAAGCATTCACACCACTTGAACGCCAAGTACTTGGTATGCTGCATCGCCTTATTTATGGTCAGGACGACAAGTTCTACCGTAAGTGGATGCACAGCGCGAAGCACTCTCTCGGTGCATTTTGTTCTGGCGGTACCATCGCGAACATTACTGCGCTTTGGGTTGCTCGCAATAAAGCACTAAGAGCAGATGGCGCATTCAAAGGGGTAGAAAAAGAAGGTCTGTTCAAAGCCATGAAACATTATGGCTATGAAGGGCTGGCAATTCTGGTTTCTGAGCGTGGGCATTACTCACTGAAGAAAGCTGCCGACGTACTTGGGCTTGGTCAAGAAGGATTAGTTGCCGTCAAAACAGACGCAAACAACCGCATTATCGTTGATGACTTGAAAGCAAAAATTGCGGAACTTGAGTCGCAAAATATCAAGCCTATTGCGGTGGTTGGTGTTGCTGGTACGACAGAAACCGGTAGCGTTGACCCGCTTCCTCAAATCGCTGAAGTGTGTGCTGAACACGATTGTCACTTCCATGTGGATGCTGCATGGGGTGGTGCGACACTGATGTCGAACAATCATCGTCACCTACTTGGTGGGGTCGAACTTGCAGACTCTGTGACGATTGACGCGCATAAACAACTCTACATCCCTATGGGTGCAGGTATGGTTCTGTTTAAAGACCCAGATGCGATGAAGTCAATCGAGCACCACGCACAATACATTTTGCGTAAGGGCTCAAAAGACCTAGGTAGCCACACCCTTGAAGGCTCTCGCTCCGGTATGGCGATGTTGGTTTACGCGGCAATGCATATCATTAGCCGACCTGGTTATGAACTGCTGATTGACCAGAGTATCGCCAAAGCGCGCTACTTCGCTGATCTTATTAACGAGCAAGAGGACTTTGAGTTAGTGTCTGAGCCTGAGCTTTGTCTGCTGACTTACCGTTATTTGCCAACCAATATGCGCGCAGCATTAGAGAAAGCACAAGGTACGCAGAAAGAGAGACTGAATGAGTTACTCAACCAACTGACTCAGTTTATCCAAAAGCGCCAGCGTGAAACAGGTAAGTCCTTTGTGTCACGTACTCGACTGAACCCAGACCAATGGCAACGCATGAACACCATTGTATTCCGTGTTGTGTTAGCGAACCCATTGACGACCAATGACATTCTAAGTGCGGTATTGGACGAGCAGCGCGAAATTGCTCAACAAGCCCCAAGCTTAATGGCAAAAATTGAAGAAACTGTCGACGACATTCTCAATTCTTAAGCGCCAATGTGAGTTACATCAAATTGAAAATTTCTTTCTTTTTGATGTAACTCAATCATCATTATTGTGCCACTAGAGCAACAAACCATCGATCCCACATCCAATTCTGTAGTTTTTACAACATTTTGTTTGAGGCTTGTCAAATTCTCACGAAATAGTAACCGTATTTGGTTTAGCCAGATTGAGGATCGGGTTTATACTGAATTTATGGCGCTGGTAGTTTTCGTTAACGCCCCTCTAGACCGAGAAGCCTTTGGGTTTCCATTCGTTAGCAGAGCCAGCGAGTTGTTCTCTATACCCTCGTGAACACTATGAATACATTAGAAAAAATTCAAAAAAATCTGGAGAATTTCAGTAAGTCAGAGCGCAAAGTTGCGGAAGTGATTATGGCGTCTCCACAAACTGCAATTCATTCAAGCATTGCAACGTTAGCTAAAATGGCTGACGTGAGTGAGCCTACTGTTAACCGTTTCTGTCGTCGTCTGGATACCAAAGGTTTCCCAGATTTTAAACTTCACCTTGCGCAAAGCCTTGCCAATGGTACGCCTTACGTTAACCGTAATGTGGAAGAAGACGATGGTCCTGATGCGTACACGCACAAGATTTTCGAATCGACAATGGCGTGTTTAGATGTCGCAAAAAACAGCCTTGATGCGATGCAAGTTAATCGTGCAGTTGATCTCCTGACTCAAGCGAAGCGCATCTCATTCTTCGGTCTAGGTGCTTCTTCTTCTGTCGCACGCGACGCTCAAAACAAGTTTATCCGCTTCAACATTCCTATTACTTGTTTTGAAGATATCGTAATGCAACGCATGAGCTGCATTAACTGTAGCGACAATGACGTTATCGTTCTGATTTCTCACACAGGTCGTACTAAGAGCCAAGTTGAGATTGCGAACCTTGCACGTGAAAACGGTGCAACCGTTATTGCAATCACAGCAAAAGACTCACCACTAGAGAAAGCGAGTTCACTGGCTATTACACTAGACGTGCCAGAAGATACCGACGTGTATATGCCAATGGCAAGTCGCGTAGTACAAATGACGGTTATCGATGTCCTAGCAACAGGCTTCACGCTGCGCCGTGGTACTGGCTTCCGTGAAAACCTAAAGCGAGTAAAAGACGCATTGAAAGACAGCCGCTACGATAAGCTAAGTCAATACTAACGAATCGACTTAGTCTGTAATAAAAAATAGAAAGGGGAGCTAAATAGCTCCCCTTTTCGTATCTGTTCAGGTCGTATTTCTATTGATTCACATCCGATAGATCTGAGCGAGACTCCAGCACTTCTACTGAACTTACGTGATGCGAACTCTCTCCTACACACGCATCGCTACAATCACAAACTTGACGAAGAATGTACACCAACCGATCCTGCGTAAGGGGTAAGGGGTTGCCTTTGATTGCTACTGACTTCAAAGCATCATCCGCAACTTGCTCAAAAGAAGTTTGGCATACTCCAAACTTACCTAACTGAGGTAGCGCTAGCTTATCTAACACCATTTTTACCCAAAGCACGCCATCGTGCTCATTGGCATTAGTTCGGTCCGTCACTAATTGCGCTAAACGCTTATAACGACTGATCACATCACTTCGTCCTGCTTGCTTTGCCGCATTGATATTCTCTTGCATCACATGCGGAGCCAGACGTGCAGTAATCACACTATGCGGCGCATCAAGCTTGCCTCCCAATGCGGAAGCTAAACCATGCGCAGCGCCGAGCTTGGCATTTGTGATTGCCATTCCGCCTAAAAGTGCCGCAAAAGAAAGGTCTGATCTGGCTTTGTGACTGTCTTGTTTACACCCTGCAATTACTGAGCGGCTTAAGCGACGTAAACCTTCTTCACACACCATATCGGTAAGAGGATTTGGATCACCACAAACGTAGGCTTCCATAAGGTGAGTAAACGCATCCATCGCGCCACGACCAGAAGTATACTGATCAGTACCATAGGTTAAGGTTGGATCAACAATCGCAACGTCTGCGAGCATTTCCGGGCTTCTTAAGCTTACTTTCACTTGGTCTTGCCCCGATTTAAGCACAGCATTTCTGGTTACCTCTGACCCTGTGCTTGCTGTCGTAGGAATAGCAATAAAATGAATCGGCTTGGTTTTCAAAGGAACGTTTCTTCCAACGACTTCGACGTAGTCATAGACGTCACCTTGGTTAGGTATGATCGCCGCGAGCGCTTTGCCCATATCAATGACACTACCCCCTCCAATCGCGATAACCATATCAGGTTGGAACTTACGTCCAAGCACTGCGGTTTCTTCTACCATTGTGATATTAGGTTCACCATTGATGGCAACGTGTTGATAACGCATGTTCTGCGCTTTTAGATAATTAATGATAGGTGTGGCACGTTGCGTATCTTTACCAGTCACCAGTAAAACGCTGTAGCCAAATTGATTGATTACAGACAGCGAAGATTGGAGTGCTCCCTCGCCGAAGATAATCCGTGTCGCAGTCATAAACTGAAACATACACTTCCTCCCCAAAACAACAACTCACACTAGAGTGCTATGCTTTCCACCAAAAAAAGTTGACCAAGTGCACCTTGCCGCCATTAACCCTTCAAAAAGTGTGTTTTTATGCGTCACTTCACATACTTACGTCATGTGCTTTTGCGGTTAAGAATCATTCTAAAAAGTGACTTTTCATGGCTTTAAGCTTAGTGCGTGTTTAGTTTTTATACGATAGATTTCGCCTATCGAGACAAGAGGTAAATGCTGCTTTATTTCCGTATCTGGATCGGGCATAGTTGTCTCAAGAAACGAAAGCATGTACCGACATGAAGTCTAGTTGTGCTTTCAAAAAGAATAGATTTTAGGAGAAATAAGATTATGTTCGTAGTTATCTTTGGTCGCCCAGCTTGCCCATTCTGTGTTCGCGCGAAAGAGCACGCAGAAACACTTAAAGCAAAACGTGATGACTTCAACTACCGTTACGTAGACATCCACGCTGAAGGTATTTCTAAAGCTGACCTAGAGAAAACAGTTGGTAAGCCAGTAGAAACTGTTCCTCAAATCTTCATCGACCAAACACACATTGGTGGTTGTGATGATTTTGAAGCTTACGCAAAAGAGCACCTAGGTCTATTCGACGAGTAATCCAAATTACTGAATTTTTAAAAGCCGCTATTAGCGGCTTTTTTATTGTTTATTCAATTTGTTATTCCCTTACGTCAAGTAATAGTAAAACCTAAAAAAATTCACTTATCTTTTTGCTATATTTAGTTACAATTCGCAATTCTTAATCTTTTATTTGGCACACACTTTACCGAGCCACACAGTGAACATAGACGTCGTACACCTTCTTGAACAAAACCCTATTCTTCTAATCTTCGTCGTATTAGCAATTGGTCTTGCCATTGGTAAAATTCGCTTTGGAAACCTACAGTTAGGTAACTCCATAGGCGTCCTCATTACTTCTCTTGTTATGGGTCATCTTGGTTTCTCCTTTAACGCAGAAGCCCTAACCATCGGCTTTATGCTATTTATCTACTGTGTAGGTATTGAAGCTGGTCCAAACTTTTTCGGCATATTTTTCCGCGACGGTAAACATTATTTTATTTTGAGCATGACCGTATTAGTCTCAGCGGTAGGGTTAACCTATTTCTGTAGCCATTACATGGGACTCGATTTTGGTCTATCTGCGGGTATGATGGCCGGCGCTCTTACCGCTACGCCTGTATTGGTGGGCGCACAAGATGCGTTGAATTCTGGTCTTGCAACCATCCCACGAAACATGGATTTTTCTTTAGTATTAGAAAATCTATCGGTTGGTTATGCGATGGCTTATTTGGTGGGTTTGATCAGTATGATCATGTTCGCCAAACTGTTGCCAAAACTGCAAAAGCAGAATCTATCCGATTCAGCTCAGCAAATTGCGCAAGAACGTGGATTGGGTAACTCTAGCCAACGTAAGGTCTACTTGCCAATCATCCGCGCGTACCGCGTTGGTCCTGAGCTGATTGACTGGACAGATGGTAAGAACCTTCGTGAGTTGGGCATTTACCGCCAAACAGGCTGCTACATAGAGCGTATTCGCCGTAATGGTATCCTTGCTCACCCAGACGGTGATGCAATCCTGCAAGAAGGTGACGAAATCGCATTGGTAGGCTTCCCAGATAGCCATGCACGTCTTGATCCAAGCTTTCGCAACGGTAAAGAAGTATTCGACCGTAACTTGCTAGACCTTCGAATCGTCGAAGAAGAGATCGTGGTTAAAAGTGATGCAATTGCTGGTAAGCGCCTATCTGATTTGAATCTATCGGAATTCGGCTGTTTCTTGAACCGCGTCGTGCGTGCCCAAATTGAAATGCCAATGGACTTAGACATTGTTCTAGCCAAAGGTGATGTGCTCCAAGTAAGTGGTGAGAAGAGTCGTGTTCATGGCCTCGCCGAGAAAATCGGTTTCATCTCGATCCACAGCCAGATGGCAGACTTGCTCGCATTCTGTAGCTTCTTCATTCTAGGTATTATGTTTGGTTTGGTGACCATGACGTTTGGTCAAGTGTCATTCAGCCTAGGTAACGCAGTTGGCCTGTTGCTTTCAGGCATCACGCTGGGCTTCCTACGAGCGAACCACCCTACTTTCGGTTATGTACCGCAAGGGGCATTGAATATGGTCAAAGACTTAGGTTTGATGTTCTTTATGGTTGGCATCGGCTTAAGCGCCGGTGGCAAGATGTTTGAACACTTAACTCAAGTGGGTCCACAAATCATCGGTTTGGCATTTATCGTTAGTGTTGTGCCTGTCGTGCTCGCGTACCTAGTTGGCGCTTACGTACTTAAGATGAACCGTGCTCTACTCTTTGGTGCCATCATCGGTGCTCGTACGTGTGCGCCAGCAATGGACGTAGTGAACGAATACGCGAAGTCGACTATTCCAGCCCTTGGCTACGCAGGTACCTACGCGATTGCCAATATCTTAATGACTTTAGCCGGTACGATTCTGATTATTTTGAGTTAATCTCTTTGAGCGCGCTTTTCAGGTGTGTTCAAGCAGCGCTCATTATTCAGCACAGAGATTCAAGACACAAAAAAGGCGCTCAATGAGCGCCTTTTTAATACCGTTAGAAACGATTAGATTTGAGTGAAATCTGTTTCTACTGCTGGGTTAACGTCTGCTTCGTAATCCACACCGTCAACACCAAAGCCAAATAGCTTCAAGAACTCTTCTTTGTACTCAACGTAGTCAGTCAGCTCTTTTAGGTTTTCAGAGGTAATTTGTGGCCATAGATCTCGGCAGTGTTGCTGGATATCTTCACGTAGTTCCCAGTCATCCAGACGCAGACGGTTTACTTCATCTACTTCTGCTGCGCTGCCGTCTTCTTTGTAAAGACGTTGGCTGAACATACGGAAGATTTGCTCCATACAACCTTCGTGTACGCCTTCTTCACGCATTTTCTTGAACACCATCGCGATGTAAAGAGGCATGACAGGAATTGCAGAACTTGCTTGAGTCACAACAGACTTAAGTACCGCTACGTTTGCGCTACCGCCAGTTGTTGATAGTTTCTCGTTAAGTGCTGCTGCTGCGCGGTCTAGGTCCATTTTCGCTTTACCTAGAGCACCATCCCAGTAGATCGGCCAAGTAAGCTCTGTACCAATGTAGCTGTACGCCACAGTTTTGCAGCCATCTGCTAGAACGCCAGCTTCTGATAGTGCATTAATCCATAGTTCCCAGTCTTCACCGCCCATTACGGTTACTGTGTCTTGGATTTCTTGCTCAGTAGCAGGCTCTACGCTTGCTTCGATGATTACGTCTTTGTTGGTATCAACAGCAGTCGACGTGTAAGTTTCACCGATAGGCTTAAGTGCTGAACGGATCAGTTCACCCGTTTCTGGCATTTTACGTACTGGAGAAGCCAGTGAGTAAACCACCATATCCACCTGACCAAGGTCTTCTTTGATCAGATCGATTGTTTTCTGTTTTGCTTCATTTGAGAAAGCGTCGCCGTTTAGGCTTTTCGCGTACAGACCTTCTTCACGAGCTAGCTTCTCGAAAGCAGCCGCGTTGTAAAAACCTGCTGTACCTGGCTTCTTCTCTGTGCCTTCTTTTTCGAAGAAAACACCAATAGTTGAAGCGCCGCCACCAAATGCCGCAGCGATACGAGAAGATAGACCGTAGCCACTTGATGCACCCACAACAAGAACGCGTTTTGGCGCGTTTTTAATTGGACCTTGCGCTTTAGTGTAAGCAATTTGTTCTTTTACGTTAGCTTCACAACCCACTGGGTGCGTAGTAGTACAGATAAATCCACGAATTCTAGGTTTGATGATCATATTCAACTTCCTTTAAAAAACGTTGCTAGGATAAAAGGTTCAGCCCTACTTCGCACCTAATTTCTGTAAAAATGCTGCGAAAATGCAAGTGGTTGGAGCACTCAACAAAAAAGCTATAGGCTCAAACACGAAAAAGCACCTCAATTGAGGTGCTTTTCTTATTTTATACGCGGTCGTATTACGCTGCCGAGTTCAAATGCGATTTTTTGCTTGGTGCATTAGTACGAACTTCTGAAAAGTCGTGGCTAAAATGGTCGACTTGAATCGCTTTATAGCGCAGTTTGTCTGCTGCCATAATTTGATCAATTTCTTGCTCAGTAAGTACGTCCGCTTCGAATGCTTGTTGTAGACGGTCATGCAATAAACCTTTACGCGCTACCTTGCCATCTTTCGCTGCTTTCATCAGTTTGCGTTCAAGAGGCTTCACGTCGTACATCGCAAGGAACGCTCGTTCCATGAGCCCTACGCTATCATCCTCTGATTGACCGATGTAGCATAAGCTCGTCATTCGGTCACGTTGAGCTCCAGGCGTCATCATTGCCTCAGCAAGGCTCACACAGAGCTCATCGCTTGGAGCTTTGAAGTGATTACCCAATGGGAACAACAGACCTTTCAGAACGCCACCGACGTATTTCACTGGGAAGTTTGAATACGCTTCATTAAGCGACTTCGATGCGTTGTACAAACAGTGCTGAACGGCATAGTGCACAAAGTTCAAATCACCTTGTTGACGACCTTCATCTTCGTACTTCTTAAGTGCAGCGGACGCCATGTACAAGTAACTCAAACCATCACCGAGGCGTGCAGAGATCATTTCTTTACGCTTCAGATCGCCACCTAGAGTTAACATTGCAAAGTCTGCGCTCACTGCAAGTGCGCGGCTTAAGCGCGTGATGTCTTTATAGTATTGCTGCGTAGGACCGCTCATGTGCGCTTTAACAAAGCGAGAACCTGTCAATGCCGCGCCAAGAGCACCAAAAGTATTACCCATCGCATGTTTAATATGTTTGAACAACAATTCGTCAAACTCTTTTGCGCCTTCTTTTACATCTGGGTTTGCTGCTGCTTCCATTTCTTTCAAAACATATGGATGACAACGTGTCGCACCTTGACCGAAGATCATCAAGTTGCGAGTCAGGATATTTGCACCTTCAACGGTAATCGCAACGGGAATACCCAAATAGTGCTTAGCTAGGTAATTCATTGGGCCATCTTGAATTGCACGTCCTGCATGAATATCGAAAGAGTCGTTCAGGATAGTACGAGCCATTTCGGTCATGTGGTATTTGGCAATTGCGGTCACGATGCCCGGCTTCTCCTTCATATCCAGAGAAGTGGTTGTCAGCGTTCGTGTCGCTTCCAACAGGTAAGTTAAACCACCAATGCGACCCATCGCTTCTGCCACACCTTCAAACTTACCAATCGACATACCAAACTGCTTACGAACATATGCATAAGCACCGGTTGTACGCGTTGTAAGGTGACCAATCGCGGTGCCAAGTGCAGGAAGAGAGATACCACGACCAGCCGATAGACATTCCACCAACATACGCCAGCCTTTACCTGCGTATTCGGAACCACCAATCAACCATTCCATTGGAATGAATACATCATTACCGCGTGTTGGACCGTTCATGAATGCAGACCCTAGTGGGTCGTGACGCTCACCGATCTCCACACCTTCATGATCTGCTGGGATAAGTGCACAAGTAATGCCCACGTCTTTTTTGTCGCCAAGTAGACCATCAGGATCTTGAAGCTTAAATGCCAACCCAAGAACTGTTGCTACTGGCGCTAGAGTGATATAACGCTTATTCCAGCTAACACGGATACCAAGAACTTCTTCACCTTCGTGAGTTCCGTAACACACTACGCCTTGATCTGGAATGCCACCGGCATCAGAGCCCGCTTCTGGACCTGTAAGGGCGAAACACGGAATGTCCGTACCATCTGCTAAACGCGGCAACCAATAATCTTTCTGTTCTTGAGTACCATAGTGAGACAGCAACTCACCAGGTCCCAGAGAGTTTGGAACCATCACTGATACCGCAGCACTGATACTACGTGTTGCGATGCGAGAAACGATGGTCGAGTTAGCCAGTGCTGAGAACTCACGACCGCCATACTCTTTTGAAATGATTAACGAGAAGAAACGCTCTTTGCGCAAGTATTCCCATACTTCAGGCGAAAGATCTCTGTCTTCCTTAACGATCTTTTGATCATCAAGCATTTCAAGCAATGTTTCGAGTTCATTGTCCATGAAAGCTTGTTCTTCAGAAGAAAGCGCAGGTTTTGGATAATGATGTAACGTCGTAAAGTTAGGTTTGCCTGAGAACAGCTCAGCATCCCACCATACGCTACCCGCTTCCATCGCTTCTTTTTCCGTGCTCGACAATGGAGGGAGTACTTTCTTAAACATTTTGAATGCTGGGTCACTAATCCATTTTCTTCGTAGAGAGCTCATAGTTCAGATCCTTTTGTTCACGTCACCGCTCGCGGCTTTAACTTATTTTATTATTGATTTAATTTTGTTTACTTGGCTGACATACCTGCCGACAAGTATGGAATCAGAAGATCAACGACAGACTTTGCATCGACCTCTTTTTCAAACTTACTTTCTGCAATCTCGGTTAACGCTTGGCTTGATGCCATAGTGAAAACACAAGTGCCTAGTGTGAAGTGCAATCTCCAGAACAACTGTTCTTCCGTCAATTCCGAATTTGCTTTCATGATGGAAAACATAAACAGCTTTAGCACTTCCTCATATCTTGTACTAATAAACCAACGTAAATGACCTTGGACATCGGTATATCCACGACCAATTAGCAACATAAATAACGCAGTACCATTCGGACGCACATCATTCAGTGCTCTTAGAGGCAAACGTAGCGATTCAAACACTTCATCCATGTTGTAATCATCGCGCGTGTTTAACTCGATCAAAGACGTCTTAATATTTGGCATTAGCGCTTCTAGGTATCGGTCTAATACTGCCCTCACCAGCGTTTTCTTATCGCCAAAGTGGTAGTTAACCGAAGCTAGGTTGACATTCGCCTTACCAGTAATGGTTCGTAGTGATGTGTCATTGAAGCCGTATTCTGCAAATAGTCCTTCTGCTACATCGAGTATTTTTTCTTTAGTTGTACTTCTCGGGGCCATTTCAATCACTCGTATTAAACAACTGTTTGAAATATACTCCCGAAACCTGAGATTAACAAATGATTAACATCACATTTTCAAGCATTGGTCTGACCAGACAAAAGAAGTGCGAACTTAACGGAATGAATTTAAAGCGAATATTGTTTTGTGAAAAAAAATTCTAAAAAAAATGGAACTGTTTGGAATTGTCTCGGTCTGAATTACTGTAACAACTAGGGCATTTAAAGTTTCACAGGCCGTCAAACTTGTTTCTATCTAGTTGCTACATTGCTGCTTTTTCTTATTAACTCCTATGTTTGTATCCGCCCAGACAATTTTTCGTCTGGGCTTTTTTTCGTCTGTCATTTGAGTTTACCGCCTTCGCTTAACCTTGTATTACGTTGAACAAACTTCACCGAACCTCGGATACAAAAAAGCCCCCCTGTCGGGAGGCTTTCGTTAAATTATCTATCTTAGCTTACGCTTTTTTCTCGCTTGCGACTTCTTCAGCCGCTTTCTTTGGCAAGGAGAAGTGCAGTAATGCGTAACCAATTACAGCAGCTGTCGTTGAGCCCATCAGGATACCTAGTCGAGCGTAAGTATCAAATTCTGGACTTACATTGCCAAACGCAAGTGACGAGATGAAGATCGACATGGTGAAGCCGATACCACACAACACGGACACAGCGAAAATATGTACAAAGTTCACACCTTCTGGCAGCTTAGCCACGCCCATTTTCACTGCAGCCCAGCTAAATGTGAAGATACCAAGTGGTTTACCAACCAAAAGACCCAGCGCAATACCCAGAGGCAACATTGAAGTCAGACCTGACATCGATACGCCTTCTAGTGAGATACCTGCATTTGCAAAAGCAAACAGAGGAAGAATGCCGAATGCTACGTATGGGTGAAGTGCGTGCTCCATGTGTTTCAGTGGAGAGTGCTCGCCCTTCTTGCCTTTAAGTGGGATAGCGAAGCCGATAACCACACCTGCAAGTGTTGCGTGAACACCAGATTTAAGTACGGCAAACCATAGTATCGCACCGACAATCATATAAGGTGTTAGCTTGGTGACCTCTTTTGCGTTCAGCATGAACAAGACACCCGTCATGATGAAGCCGACAATCAATGCCATCGTTGATAGGTCGCCAGTGTAGAACAGCGCAATAATCACAACCACACCAAGGTCATCAATGATCGCCAACGCAAGTAGGAAAACCTTCAAGCTGATAGGAACACGCTTACCAAGAAGCGCCATGATACCTAGAGCGAACGCAATGTCTGTTGCCGCAGGAATTGCCCAGCCAGAAATCGCTTCTGCATCACCTGCGTTGAAAGCAACGTAGATAAGTGCCGGAGCTAACATACCACCTACCGCTGCAATTGCAGGGAAGATTGCGGTTTCTTTTGATTTAAGTGCGCCTTCAAGCAGCTCACGCTTTACTTCAAGACCGATTAATAGGAAGAACACAGCCATCAGGCCATCGTTGATCCAGTGAGACACTGACATACCAAATACATAAGTATGCAGCATTGCTTGATAACTTTCGCCAAGCGGTGAGTTTGCAATGGTCATAGCGATTGCTGCTGCAATCACAAGAAGGATACCGCCTGCGGATTCCATTTTGAAAAAGTCACGAATGACATCGTTCATGGTGTCGCCCTTATATTTATTATCTTAATAAACGATTAACAAAGAATGATGAGAGTGTATAGCTGCTGAAAATTTTAGAATAATCGCTTGTTTAGAGTTTAAACTTCGATTTTTCCGAGGTTTCATTTACGAAACATCGTATTTTTCAACAAGAACATAATTATTTACAAGACCTGCCTATCTCCTTATAAGCTCAATCTATTCACATAGACTACTATTAAGTTAGTATAATATCTGACTAATTTTCGTGATTAACGTGCGGTTTTACACCGAAAACTGCGTGTTTCAGTAACAAAAAAGCCACCCTTGTTGGGTGGCTTTTTCGTTGTTTCTAGTAACCGGTGAGTTGCATAAAACCCCAGGCTTCATTGGAACCCGATGCGAGTATCGGTCCTTCCCAATATGGAATCACAAAAGGAAGCCACATGTCCGATTTTATGATCCGTGTCGTTAAATTGATGTTTTGCCCGGGGACATTGATGATCCACTGAAGCGGTAGCCTTCTTCCATTAGACAAGTTAGTGACGTGCAGTGGCGTCATCGTCAGCTCTTTTTCTGTTAGGTTTATCACCTTGCCAGAACGCGTTGATAGTGTGCCGAATAAATGAGGAACCTGACCATTATGACGATAACGACTCACTGTAAGCGCTCGTCCATCATCAAGGTTAAACACAAACCAATCCCAACCTTGCTGCCCTTCGCCAATCAGACCACTTCCCCACTCCTTCTGTGTCCATCCAGAGCCTGATACCGGGATTTCACGTCCATTAAGGGTAAGGGTACCTTTGACATTGAGAAACGGCGCACTGAAGCTAAAAGACGCGATAGATTGCAGCGCATGTTTAACTTGGAACCCTTTGTCACCATTAACAACAAAAGGACCGCTCGTTGTAGTATTTAAGTCAATTGCAAACGTATCGGTCGAGACATCAAGATTTCCTGGGAATGGTGTGGAGCCAAGCGCACGCCAAGTCCAGTTGTCAATCCATAAACGGAAAGGACGATTCGTCATGCCCGCCTGCCCAATCCCTCCACGAGCGACACGCTGCTCTTTCCAAACATGCGAGCCAGAACTGACGACAATATGAGAGATAAACAATTGTGGGTTTTGCCAACCTCGAGTATCACGCTCGTCGGTAGCAACGCGGAAATAACTCCATTGAATGTTGTAAACCTTGCCGTGCTTGTCTTGCACCTTCGCAAAGTAGTTCCACCATTCATGTTGGTAATCTGGATGAAAACGGAAATCATGCGGCAGCGAAACGTGCTCATTTGGTAGAACTGGCTCGAAGATAGTCTTACTTTCGCGCTTTAATACATCGCTGATTTCACTTTGTTCAGTTGCTGTCGCTTCCGCCCAATACGTAAAATAAAGAGTCATGCCCGCGAGGGTGACAAATACGACAAACACTAATGCAGAAAGAGATAGCAGCTTTTTGAGTTTCATGTTTTTCACTACAACGCATCCCTCAATGACTTCATTGGTGTGCTCTTAATCATCCTGATAACAGGTAAAGCTCCTGCTATCATGATCGCCAACATTGCCCAAGCGATCGTTTGAGCGTATTCCCAAGGAATCGTCTGTAACTCTAGCGACCAACCAAATGATTGTTTAATGATGATATCAACGATCAAGTGTGCCAATGCTAAACCAAGTGGGACCGCAATGATGGCTGAGATGGTACCGAAGACAAATAGCTGTAAACCACCCAACATGACTAGTTCTTTGCCTGATACACCCATACACCTCAGTAGTGAGAAGTGTCTTTGCCGAGAAAGTTCTCCCGCAAGTGTTGCAAAGAACAAACCAAATACCGCAATGATCAGAGTGATGTTGCCCAAGGTGCCTGCAATAGCAAAGGTATGGTCAAACACACGCATAGCTTGGTTGTAGATATTGTTGTTATCAAAGACTCGGTCTTGGGACAAACGGAATACGTTCTCTAATCTACGCTTCAAGCCTTCGCCATTGACATTATCTTCCAGCAAAACACCAAGTCCAACATTACCAGAGCCCGCAAACGCGTACAGCCAATTACGATGAGACATCATGATTTGGTTATATGGGTTGCCATAATCGTAGTACACGCCAACCACTTGCCAACCTCCCCCTAAAGGAGGTTGAAGGTCGATATAGTCGCCAGGGCGAATGTCGAGCTTCAAAGCCATGGATTCACTTACCATTAAACTCTTAGAATGGTGCAAGTGATACCAGTAATTTGGAACGCCTAGTTTCACCGTAAGAGAGTCCAACTCCCCTTCTGAAGAACCCGTGCTCACCACTTGTAATGCACCGCGCTCAGTAGGGACATCTTTTTCCCAACGCCACCAAACAGCATCCACTTCGGGTTGCTCTTTTAACCAAGCACTCATGCGTGCTGCTGAGTTATTAGTTGGGTAAATATAGATATCAGCCGCAAGGCGTTGGCTCAGCCACTTATCCGTTGTATCACGGAAGCTGCCCACCATGGTTTCCACGCCAATGTTCGCTGCCAATGCGAGCATAAATGCCATGGTTGCTACACCACGATAACTCATACTTGCTGCAGCATCGGCAAAGAACCAACGTACACGAACCCAACGCAGTGAGTAAGAGAAGCTTTGGAACATATGCCACATCAAAAACGGCATAAACAACGCCACACTGATCAGCATGAGTGCGATAATCGCAAATCCCGACTCTTGAGTTTTTGGCGCTTGATAGACGGCAACTGCAGCTACACAGAACGCACACGCCGCGAAAGCTTGCCAAGAGAACTCTCGCCCAGCAAAACGCATCAGAGACAACCGAGAAGAAAGTCGAATCGGTTGTGACTTTAACAAGCGAATCAGCGGCCACAGACACGAAATCAAAGCGCCCATCGCTGACATTGCCAAACTGTACAGGCTCGACTCCCATGACCAGCCAATCGTCAAACCGACGTTTGCGTCATAAAGATCGCTCAAGCTTGAAGAGACAGCAGGGATAAGCTCATTTGCCAAAATAAGACCAAAGAAGTTACCACACGCCCAAGCAACAAGAACAAGGATGGTCAGTTCAAGCATAAGCGCTTGCGCCAATTGCATGCCATTCACCCCCGTTTGACGGAGGATACCAACCAAGCGCTGACGTTGAATAAAAGACAACGACATTGCTTGATAGAAGATGAATAAGCCAACTAAGAACGACAACATACCCATCGCCGTTAAGTTCATGTGGAATGCTTTTGTCAGTGACTCTAATTCGGAGCGGCTGTTACGCACCAGTGTCATACCGTTTGGCAGCATATTTTTTAGTGCCAACATTTTCTCTTCGGACATTTCACCACAAGCAATAGCGGACAAACCGGAGCTGCGCTTAAGCATACGAAGAAGAGAAATATCGGTAACGAGGCGAGTGCCAGAGAGTAAGTTGTCCGTATCGACTTTTAGCGGTCCAAGTCGACTGCCATCATTGAGCTCAATAAAGTCGCCATCATTCCATTGCATGTGTGCAGCCAGATCTTGGCTAGCAAGGATAGGATACGGAGGCTTCATTAAAGACAACATAGGAAGGTCTTTAAGTGATTTACCTTGGTGAAGCGGCAACAGCGCTACAGGATCAACGCCTACTAGCATCAGGCTTAAGTCGGCTTTCGTATCGAGATGAAGAATATCAAAAGGCGCACATTGGTTGAAACCAGCGCGACGTAATTGAATATAAAAGCCCTGAGGAATTTTGTTAGCAGAATGCTTAGTACGAATACGGTAAGGCAAAGGGTTTGAAAAAAGTTTCTCACCGGTTTCGTAGCTCTGTTTAGCGTGTTGGTTAATAGAAGTCACACCGACAAGGAGGGACACCCCGAGGGTTAAACCAAGCCAAACAAGAATGATTTGAAGTGGATAGCGACGGTAATGACCGAGTAGTGCCTTAACTACGGGCCATAACATGTAGCTGTCCTCCTTGAAGACGGATTCGACCTTCCATGTGTTCAGCCACTTTTTCACTGTGTGTCACCAGCAGCAAAGTACACTCTAACTGGCGAGCAAGACTCGTTAGCAAACGCATTACCGCTTCAGCATTTCGCTCATCCAAACTACCAGTTGGCTCATCGGCAAGCAGGATTTTCGGTTCCATGTACAAGGCACGAGCAATCGCTGCACGTTGTTGCTGACCACCAGAGACTTCTTCAGGGTAACGACCTAAAAGCGGCATAAGGTCTAGAGCTGAAAGAATTTGACGCCACAAGCCTTTATCTTCTGGTAAGCCTTTTAATTGGCGACAAAAACGGATGTTGTCAGCGATGTTCAAAGTAGGAAGTAGGTTAAACTGCTGGAAGATATTACCAATATTGTTGCGGCGGTATAGAGTTCTTAAGTGCTCTGGAGCGCTGTGCATGGCGAAACTTGGGTACTGGATCTCGCCAGAATCAGCGGTATCAAGACCAGCTATCAAGTTAAGTAAGGTACTTTTACCTGAGCCACTTTCCCCCATTAATGCAACTTGTTCACCTTGTTGTAATGTTAATTCTGCCCCTTGTAGTACAGGATGAAATTCTCCCCCGTCTACATAGCCTTTACATAGGTCTGACAGTTTTAACATTGATTTTGCCGCTCAAATGGTGTTTAAAAATTGGAATCAGAATCTACACTAAAATCCTGTTGGTAGGAAGTATTTTGAATAGTTGATCACACTATCAGAGTACAAATGCAACTTGTCTCGCGACACCATTCAAGCTTCGATCAAATTTTTCATCCATTTCTTGCTCGCCATGCGGTGTAGACATGTTCCCCACTTCACCACTTCTTCGGTCAAAAACAGCAAATAAACCCACTGAGGCTCAAAACCAAGATAAATTGCACCAAAAGCAGCAAGAGGGATACTGATCACCCATTGCGCGATTAGATCTTGGTATAAACAGAACTTCACATCCCCACCAGCACGAAGTACACCAACAATAGCCATCATAGGTACAGAGCGAAGAACCACACCGATCGCAAGAATCACCATAAACTGTTCAGCTAGGTGGCGCGTTTCTGGCGTTAGAGCACTAAAGGCATCGAGAATAAGTTGGTTTGAGAGCAGAAGTAAAATCGCGACAACAACAGCTATCAACACATTGAGAATCACGGTTGCCCACGCTTGGTAGTAAACCGGACCAAAGTTCTTTGCGCCTAATTGATTACCCACCAATACCGCAGCAGCGTTAGACGAGCCAATCATCATAGCAAGAGCAATCGACTCTACGGGCGTCATTACTGACAATGCCGCTAAGCCTTGCACGCCTGCTTGTCCCATAATCGCGTGATAAGCAAACAAGCCGCCCGCCCATGCTAGGAAGTTAAATGTTGTCGGAAGGGAAAGTTTTAAGAAACGGGTGATTTTATCCAACACTAAGCTGGCACGAATGTCATCCAAGCCAAAAGCAATGATGTGCTTTTTAAACCACAGATAACTGAATAAACAGGTTACTTCAATTGCGCCACTGATGACCGTCGCAATGGCAGCCCCTTTAATCCCCATCGCAGGAAAGCCAAATTGCCCAAAAATAAGCACCCAGTTAAGAAAGATATTAGACAGAATGCCGATGCCGCTAAAAAACGTACTTAACCCCGGTTGATGCATGGCGCGTAAACCCACCGCCATACTGGCAACACAAGCCACGGCAAACATGCTGACCGATGAGATCACCAGATAATCGGCACCAAGACGAATCACTTCTTCTGAATCTGTTGTCAGACGCATAATGGGCTCGGGGAACAACACAAATAACACGACAGTGAAAGCCGCGAATACCATGGAGATCATCCAAGTGAGTGAAGTACTCTGGCGCACCCCCACTTTATCGCCCGCCCCCCAATATTGCGCCGTTAACAACGCACCACCAGTTGTTACGCCAAGCAACATAATTGTAGTAACAAAGGTCGCTCTAGCTGCAACACCCACAGCCGCAATTTCTGCCTCACCCAACTGACCAAGCATCAACACGTCTACTAAGCCACGGCTGGAGAACATCATACTCTGTAAAGTAATGGGTAATGCGATAGCAAATAGTCGACGTAAAAACGACTTATCAGCATGAGTAACCAATTGTGAGAAAAAAGTCATGCTCGCTCCGACGACAACTTATTGATAGAACGGGAAAAGTGTCTCATGATTATACCCAGTGGTGACTAATCCACCAGCAATAAAAAGGACTCAGAATGAAAAAGGTGTTGGTACTTGGGGCTTCAGGATACATTGGTTCACAGCTTCTTCCACAACTGCTTGATAAAGGTTACATTGTCACGGCGGCGGCGCGTCATATTGACTATCTAGAATCCCGAACTCAGCCACACCCTAATCTCACACTCACTTATTTAGACCTCGCCGAAGCAGAAGCGACGCTCGAAATCGTGAATGATTTTGATTTGGTGTTCTTCCTTGTGCACGGTATGGCGCAAGGTCACGACTTTGTTGAATACGAATTAAACCTCGCAGAGAACTTCAAAAATGCCCTTGAGAAAAGTCGTGTAGAACACGTTATTTACTTAAGTGCAATTCAGCCTCAAACCGGCAACTCTCAACATTTGGCAGCACGCAAAGCGACGGGAAAGATCATTCGCCAAGCCGGTGTGCCTGTTACTGAACTTAGAGCTGGCGTCATTATCGGTCCCGGTTCTGCGGCATTCGAGATCATGCGCGACTTTGTCTATAACCTGCCGATTCTAATTGCACCTAAATGGGTAGACTCCAAAGCCAACCCAATCGCCCTACCCAACCTCAATCACTATTTGCTTGAATTGGCAGAAACCAAACCAACAGAAAGTGAAATTTATGAAGTTGGTGGTCCAGATACACTAAGTTATCGCGATCAATTTGAAGTAATCTGTAAGGTCACTAAGAAACCTTTCCGACTTTGGTCAACACCCCTGCTGACACCTAAAATGGCATCGTATTGGTTAGCTATTGTGACATCTGTCCCCGCAAGTATTGGTAAAGCGCTACTTGCAGGTTTGGAACACGATTACATTGCTGATACCAAAGCCATTCATGAGCGATTCCCTCAAGAGCTGATCAGCTATGAGCAGTCCGTTACAGACACCATAGCAACTGAAGGGACTTTTGTGCGCAGTAATGTTTGGGGATTTGAGCCTGCAGCACTCAAACGTTGGCAACCAGGCTACGGGTACTATCCAAAACAAGCGGGAGCTAACATCAAGACAAAAGCCTCTGCGGAATCACTTTGGAAAGTCGCGCAAAAGATCGGAAGCCCGGAAAAAGGCTATTACTTTGCCAATCTCCTTTGGCGAACCCGCGAGTGGCTCGATATCTTCTTTGGTGGTGGGAAACCTATTCGAGTTTCACCACCAGGACCAGAGCTTAAGGTGGGTGACTTCATCGATTCATGGAAAGTCATTCGCTGTGAAGAGAACCAGTTCCTCTCACTGTTCTTTGGAATGAAAGGACCGGGACTTGGTCGTTTGGAAATCACGATTAAAGACGATGGCGAAGAGCGTGAGTTCGACATTACCGCATGGTGGCACCCACAAGGCTTTCCGGGCTTACTTTACTGGTTTGCGATGATGCCCGCGCACCTATTTATCTTTAAAGGAATGGTGAAAGCCATCGCCAAAGAAGCAGAAGTGCTAGAAAGCCAAAGCAAAGCCCAACCTGCCGGTTAAGGCAATAATCGGCGGATATTTTCTAGATGAGCAAGTATTTCTTGCTTGTCATAAAGTGTATCCGCCTTTGCTGATGTGCTTTGTCGTTCAACCAAGCTGACAGGCAATACTTCTGACACAACGCCTTGTCCTTTTTCCATCTGGCTCAGCACTAACTTGACCGCCCTTCGTCCAAGTTCGTTGAAATCTTGCTTAATCGTTGTCAGAGGGGGTGAGAAAAATTGGCTATCTTGAATGCCATCAAACCCAACCACAGATACGGTTTTAGGTACATTAATACCCGCCTCCAAAAGCGCACATAACACACCAAGCGCCATCTGATCATTTGCGACTAATACGGCATCAAAAGATACACCTTTTAACACGGCATCTTTAATGGCGTTGTATCCACTAACTGCTTGCCAGTCCCCCTCATAGAATGCCGTTTGCATCAGTCCATGCTGCTGAATCTGTGACTGCCATTCTTGGTAACGAATCTGAGAAGCCGTAGATGCCTTTGGTCCAGAAATGCACACAAAAGATTCGCGTTTGTACTCAATCAAATGGGAGATCGCCAAATTTGCCCCAGATTTATGATCACAACTGAGAGAATTAACGGGCGTCCCCTCGGGTACATCGATAAAAACCAGCGTGAGCTGACTGAACTGCTCCACTAGGGTCTCTGCCATCTCTCTGGTTACCGGAGCGTTGATAATAATGGCATCAACTTGTTGGGCAATAAGCTCTCGGATTGCACTACGGAATTCCTCAATGGAGTTGTCACCTAACACTGCCAGCGCCGTCGCGTAATCCATCTCATGTGCTTGGTTGCGAACGCCATTAGCAATAAGAGCCACACCGTGCAGTGAGATATCCAAAGAGACAATACCGATGATCCGCGACTTCGCTCGGCTCAACATTTGTGCCCCTTTGTTCGGCACGTATCCAAGCTTTTTGATTGCGTCGTTAACTCGCTTTCGTGTTTCTTCTGCGACGTTATCCGCGCCGTTGGTTACGCGCGATACGGTTTGCGTCGAGACACCTGCTAACCGTGCAACATCTTTAAACGTAACTGCCACTGCGTTCTCCTATTCTGATTTTCTGTTCACTCTACCAAATTTATTCGAATGTTCTCGTGAACAATGTCGTAAAAAACATGAAAAAATGTTCCCGAAAACAGCAGATCTAGCACACAAAACCGCGTTCTAAAACCTGTTCAAAGTCACATTTAGACGGCTATTCAATCGAAATAAAACCAAACAAGCGCATGATCATTTGCAGACTAAATGTTTGCGAAAACAGAGAAACAACATGCAAAAAATTGTTCACTTAAAATCCAAGAATCACAGCATGATCATTAAAGTGGATCGTGTTCCTGAAATCCTTCATTGGGGCGCAAAAATCGCTCAGATCGATCCCGATTTAATGCTCTCAACCGAGCGCCCTATATCTCAGGCTCGTCTTGATGTCGACGTACCCTTATCACTCTGCCCTGAGCTTGGTAGTGGTCACTTTAATGCGCCTGGGATTGAGGGACATCGCAATGGTGAAGACTGGGCTCCCGTGTTCACAACCACATCCGTAGAGCACGATGACAACAGCGCGACATTTACTCTGCAAGATGATATTGCCGGTCTTGAATTATTGATTGAGCTACAACTGGACTTTAACAGTGATGTGGTACAAAAACGCATCACCGTAACAAACACAACTGCCGGTGAGTATTGCTTGGGTAAGCTCTCCTCTACTCTGCCACTTCCTAACCATGCAAACGAGCTGATGACGTTCCACGGGCGTTGGTGTCATGAGTTTCAGACTCAGCGTCTGAGCTTTGAGCATGGTGGCTTTATGCAAGAAAACCGTCGCGGTCGCACCTCTCACGAAAACTTCCCAGGTTTGTTCACGGGCACCAATGGCTTTAGTGAGCAATTGGGGCAAGTTTGGGGCTTCCACCTTGGTTGGAGTGGTAACCATCAACTGCGTGCCGATGTTCGTAGTGACGGTCGCCGTTTTGTTCAAGCAGGTGAACTACTGCTGTCTGGTGAAAAGCGCTTACAAAGCGGTGAAACCTACCAATCACCATGGCTTTACGCGACATACAGTAACTCGGGTTTGAATGGAATATCAGAGCGATTCCACGAGTTTGTTCGTGCCAATATTATTCAATTTCCAAACAACAAACCTCGCCCTGTTCACTTAAACACATGGGAAGGCATCTACTTCGATCATAAACCCGAATACATCATGCAGATGGCAACCGAAGCCGCCGAGATGGGTGTCGAGCGCTTCATCATTGATGATGGTTGGTTCATAGGTCGTGATGGCGAACGCGCTGCACTCGGTGACTGGTACTTGGATGAAACAAAGTACCCAAATGGTCTTGAGCCTGTCATCGAGCACGTAAACAACAAAGGCATGGAGTTTGGTCTTTGGGTAGAGCCAGAGATGGTCAGCCAAGACTCAAACCTCTATCGACAACACCCAGATTGGGTATTAAGTCTACAAGGCTACCACCAGCCTTCAGGTCGTTGGCAATACGTGTTGGATTTGCAAAACCAAGATTGCTTCAACTACCTGTTTGAGCGTTTGAATGACTTACTGACTCGTTACAACATCGGCTACCTGAAATGGGACATGAACCGTGAATTGGTTCAACCAGGGCATCAAGGTAAACCTGCTGTGCATGGTCAAACGAAAGCGCTTTACCGCTTGCTAGACGAGCTTCAAGCAGCACACCCTGCAGTTGAAATTGAGTCTTGCTCTTCGGGTGGTGGTCGTATTGATTTTGAAATCCTTAAACGCAGTCACCGTTTCTGGGCTTCTGATTGTAACGATGCGCTGGAACGTCAAGCGATTCAACGTGGTATGAGCTACTTCTTCCCACCTGAAGTCATGGGCGCTCACATTGGTCCTGCAGAGTGTCACTCAACCAATCGTCGCCATGCGATCAACATGCGTGGTGTGACGGCGTTAAGTGGTCACATGGGTGTGGAGCTCGATCCAGTAAAAGAAAGCGCGGAAGAAAAACAAGCGTTTGCTCATTACATTCAACTGCACAAACAGTATCGCGATTTGCTTCATTCTGGACGTACTTTCCGCATCGATCCTGCCGATCAAAACCAGAACATCTATGGCGTTGAGAACGGGCAAGAAATGCTGATTACGGTGTGTCAGTTGGCAATGCCAAATCATGCGCTGCCATCTCCACTTCGCGTTAGCTGTGCGGATGAAAACGCCCGTTACGAAGTCAAGATTGTTGAAATGCCAAAAACCAGCTTCCAGTTGATGAAGCAACGTCCGCAATGGCTAGACAAAACCCTGACGTTAAGTGGCGATAACTTAAAGGAAATTGGGGTGACGCTTCCGATTCTCGACCCTGAATCGGCACTGATTGTACACCTTAAGAAAATTTAAACCTCTATCTGTGCCCTCTAGCGACCGGGTTTCAACTTCGCGTTGTTCCTGATAAAACACTCCTATACGCGCTAGAGGGACACCCTACAACTAACAAGCAAAACTTAATTGCTTAACTTGTTAAGGAAACAAAATGTCTATTACAGTATTACTTTCGTTCTTGCTGTTTACAGGCTTTGTTGTGGTGTTCACTTACAGCAAAGTTAAAAACGATAAAAACACCTCTCAAGACGGTTTCTTCCTTGGTGGACGAAGCTTAACAGGTGGGCTGATTGCCAGCTCCTTGATTCTTACCAACCTGAGTGCTACTAGCTTTGTTGGCATGAGTGCACAATCCTACACCCACAACATGAGTGTGATGGGTTGGGAAGTGGCCTCTGGCGTCACACTGGTTATCATTGCGCTGCTGCTTGTCCCTCGCTACCTCAAGCAAGGTATCACCACCATTCCTGACTTCTTAGAAAGCCGTTACGACATGTCGGTGAAGAAGTTCGTTACCCTGTTGTTCTTGTGCCAATACGTCATCAACATTCTACCTACCACTCTTTACGCTGGCGCAGTGGTACTGGGCGAAATCTTTGATGTGCAAGGTTTATTGGGTATTTCTGAGTTCAGCTCTATCGCCCTTATTTCTGCCACTATTGGTTTGCTGGGTTTCTTTTACGCGATTTACGGCGGTCTAAAAGCCGTGGTAATTGCAGACACGATCAATGGCGTAGGCTTGATCACTGGCGGTTTGATGATCCCTGTATTTGGTCTGATGGCATTAGGCGGCGGTAACTTTATGGAAGGTTTAGACGTATTGCTGACTGCCGCCCCAGAAAAGCTGCAATCCGTAGGTAAAGAAACCGATCCACTGCCGTTCTCTACCCTGTTCACAGGTCTATTGTTGGTGAACTTGTACTACTGGGGTACTGACCAATCTATTATCCAACGTGCACTTGGCGCGAAGAACCTGAAAGAAGGTCAGAAAGGTGTGATTCTCGCGGGTGCGATTAAAGTTATCTCTCCACTTTTCCTAATCATTCCGGGCATCATTGCTTTCCATATGTTTGGCGCAGATGCAGGCAACCCAGACACGATGTACACACGCTTGGTGAACGAGGTATTGCCTAAGCCGCTTGTTGGTTTCTTTGTTGCGGTCATGTTCGGCGCAATCCTAAGTACCTTTAACGGTGTATTGAACAGCTCAACAACCTTGTTTGCTTTGAACGTTTACAAGCCACTATTTGGCAAAGGCAAATCGGATGAAGAGTTAGTCGGGAAAGGTCGTATCTTCGGTGTTATCATTGCGATCATTTCGGTCTGTATTGCCCCTTTCATCATGTACGCACCAGAAGGCTTGTTCCAATACCTACAAATGGTTGCGGGCTTCTTTAGTGTGCCTATCTTCACCATCGTATTTGTAGGCTACATTTCCAAACGTGTACCGGCTATTGCCGCTAAAGTTGCTTTGGTCGTATTTGTTAGCTCTTACGCCGCGATGCAATTGGTCTTTGGTACACCAATCCACTTCCTACACCAATTGGCGATTCTATTCGTCGTGTGTACTGCTCTGATGTTTGCGATTGGTCACTTCATGCCACGTGAAACAGACTACGTAATGCCTGTAAATGAGAATATCGATGTGACGCCGTGGTCATTCCGCTTTGAAGCATCAGCGGTCATCATCTACATGGTATTGGGCGCTTACGTAATGTTCTCAGACTTCGGTTTTGTCTCAAGCGATCCGACTATCATGCAAGTGTACGGGTTCTGTGGTCTGGTCTTGATGTTCGGTGTGGTTTCTAACTACTTCATCAAGCGTAGAAAGCATAAGCAAGTGACTAAACTGAATGACATGTACATGCCATAAATAAGATCGATAAGTCACGGATATAAAAAATCGGAGCACAGGCTCCGATTTTTTATGATGCGATAGATGAATTAGTCTGCTTTAAATGACAGTGGAATCTCTGCCAATTGATTGCCTTCGTTCGCAGGGAAGATAAGGTACTCACCGTGGTATTTCACCATCGATTTGTAGTCAGTGACCTTGTGCACCATGTAACCTGCTTGCGATGCTTTTTCAACGAACTCTGCGTGGTTACCGCGAACAAACCAACTCATCGGTTTTACCAACAGCTCACCATCAAAACAGCTTTCACACTGGTCAGCACATAAGGCTAGTGAGTTTTGACCTTCTGTGTAGATTTGTACTTTACCGCAGCCAACTAACTGCTCAGAAGTTGACACTTCCCAGCCCGCTTGCTCCATCGCATCAAGAAACGCTTCAATGTCAGAATCTTTGATCACTTTAGACTCTTCACCTTCAGGGAAAAACTGCGCGTAAAAGCCTGAGATGCGTTTAAAGATAAATAGCAAACCAGCATCGTTGCCTTTTGAGCGACCTGCTTTTTGCCAACGCGTTAGATCATCACCTACAGTGCGACCAAAACGCTGTGACTTCAGCGCCTTGGTTACCCAACGAACCAAGTAATGATTGTTCGCTACTGGTGCATTTGCCAATTTACCAGAGCGATGCTCTTGGTCTAAATCTGCCAAAGCAGCGTTAACTAAATTTTGAATTTCTTTGGTGTAATTAGACATTACGCCTTTCTTCCTAAAGTCCAATAAAACAGTGCAGACAGCACTGAACAAGCAAACATAACAACGATCATCGGCCACGCAACGCCACCGGGCATTGCTGCAACAAGCGCACCAATCAATGAACCTGTGCCAAAGCGCAGAGTACCAGCAAGTGAAGATGCAGTGCCTGCCATCGTTGGGTAGCCACTTAACAGCAGCGCCATCGAGTTACTACCAATCGTAGACAAGGTTCCGATAAACAGCACTACAAATGGCACGATGCCCCACAAACCAAGATCAAGCATCCAACCAGCAAACAGTCCAATACCAGCAATCAACTGGATGGTTAGACCGAAGCGCAGCATAAAATGGGAACCGACCTTTTTCACCATGCGACCATTGAGACTGGTCATGATGATCATTGCCACAATGTTCAAGCCAAATAGGTAACCAAATTGGTCTGGCCGAACACCGTATAAATCGATATATATAAATGAACCCGCAGTCAGGAATGCAAACATGCCTGAGAACGAGAACGCACCTGAGAGCATTAACCCTAACGCTTCAGGGTTAGAACACAGACGTGCATAGTTACGAATCGTGGTTCTGAATCTTAATGGCTGACGGTTTTCTGGTTTCAATGTCTCTGGAATCATCCATAGAACAAGCAAGATCACCACAACCGCGAAGATAGCGAGCACCCAAAAGATTGAACGCCAACCGAACCAGATCGCGAGGTGACCACCAATCATCGGTGCAACCAAAGGTGCAATCGTGATCACTAACGTCACGAATGACATTGCACGCGCAAAATCTTCACGGTCAAACATGTCTCGTACAACCGCTTGGATAATCACAGCCGCTGCCGCACCCGCAAAACCTTGTGCCGTACGCACATAAGTAAGCGCATCAATACCGTTAGTCGTTGCACTGACTACCGCTGCCAAACCAAAAAAGAGCACACCTAAAATGAGTACAGGTCGGCGACCATAGCTGTCGGCTAACGGACCATGAATCAGCTGACCTATTGCGAAGCCTGCTGTATAAGCCGTTAACGTAATCTGTACAGCACCTGCCGTTACACCAAGATCTTTAGCGATGGTTGGCATAGCCGGCAAATACATATCGATAGCAAGTGGCGTCAACGCACCAATTGCACCGAGTACAAGGAACAATAAAAAACTGATTTGTGACTGGGGAGCACTTTGGGCTTTTTCTGTCATTGCCTTACCTCTTGTTGTGTCCTCCCATCAACATTCCACATTGATTGAGATAGATGATTGACGCTTCCCTTACCCCGAATCCGTAACAATCACGGAGACAGAGCATAGTATCCTTACTATTGAGAAGATCATAAAAGACGAAAGTATACCAAGGCGGTCTTGCCTAACTCGACGCTAAAAACTGCATGATGAGTATGCAGAACGAAAAAGTAACCGAGCTAAAACGAAGAGGCGACGACGTTAACACCGTCTGTACTTATCGTCAGTAAGGACCAACAAGAGAAAAGACTTTTCTCAGATTAAATACAGTTCTGCCTGCGTTTATGAGCGGCGAATGCGCGTCTTGTTCAGACACTAAGACTTATTTGGTAGGAATCCCCATTCTGAGCGATTTCCTACCAAAACACTAGTTCCTATCAGGAATTAAACAATTTCCCAGAACAGCAATTACTTCCAACCAGAGTGAATCATTTCACTACTGATTCGACTTCTTCTTCTGTTAAGAATCGGTAATCACCCGGCTCAAGCGATTCATCAAGCACAATTGAACCAATACGCTCACGGTGAAGGTGTTCAACCTTGTTGCCGAGCGCAGCAAACATACGCTTCACTTGGTGGTATTTACCTTCCACAATCGTTAACAGCACTTCGTTTTCAGCTTCGTTTACAATTTCAAGGTGGGCAGGCAATGTTGGTTCGCGTTCATTACGTAACTCAATACCTTCGGCAAACTTTTCAACGTAATCAGGTTGAATCGCATCCACAAGCCATACGCGGTACGTCTTTTCACATTTGTGTTTTGGCGACGTAATACGGTGGGACCATTGACCATCGTCAGTGATCAACACAAGACCAGTAGTGTCCACATCCAAGCGACCAGCAAAGTGTAGGTTTTCTACCTTTGGCTCATCAAGCAACACGAATGCGGTTGGGTTATGCCCATCTTCATGTGAACACACAAAGTCCGCAGGCTTGTACAACATAATGTAACGAGGACCAGGAGCACCAACTTCGCGCCCTTCCCACTCAACCACACCACCTTCTGGCACTTTGAAAGCACCACTCTTTTGTACTTCGCCATCAACGGTCACTTCGCCACTTTTGATGATCTTCGTTGCCTGCTTGCGAGTCGCACCCAGCCCATCACACAAATATTTATCTAAACGCATGAATACCTCTAATGTTTAAGGTCGGGTATTATAGCGATCCTAATTCGAATAGTTGAGCAATTTCACAGATTTTCATGTACACCCTTCGACCATACCAAGCCGACTCTGTTAAAGCGGTGATTCACTATTTTCGTAAACACACCACACCAGCAGTCATTGTGCTGCCTACAGGTGCAGGTAAAAGCTTGGTCATTGCAGAGCTAGCAAGACTTGCCAAAGGGCGCGTCCTAGTACTTGCTCATGTAAAAGAGCTGGTGGAACAGAACCACGCTAAGTACGAAGGCTATGGACTGAAAGGCTCAATATTCTCAGCGGGTCTTGGACGTAAAGAAACCGATCAGCAAGTGGTGTTTGCTTCTGTACAATCAGTAGTGCGCAATCTGGACTCTTTCAAGAATCAATTTTCCTTGTTAGTGATTGATGAATGCCATCGCGTGCCAGACGAAAAAACCAGTAGCTACCAAAAAGTAATCACGCACCTAAGAGAACTCAACCCAGGCATTAAAGTTTTGGGGTTAACCGCAACCCCATACCGCTTAGGCATGGGCTGGATCTATCAGTATCACACCCGTGGACAAGTTCGCACGGAAGAGTCACGCTTTTTCCGTGACTGTATCTTCGAACTCCCTATCCGTTACTTACTGGATGAAAACTTCTTAACACCAGCTCGCATGATGGACGCGCCAGTCCTATCTTATGACTTCTCACAACTCAAACCAGCAAACACAGGTCGATACAAAGAAGCTGAGATGGACATGGTGATCGACAAAGCTAAGCGAGCGACACCACAGATCGTTGAACAAATCATTCAATACGCCAAAGAACGCAAAGGCGTAATGGTATTTGCAGCTACAGTTCGCCATGCACAAGAAATCCATGGTTTATTGCCTGAAGGCGAAACCGCGATTGTGATTGGTGACACGCCAACACCAGAGCGCGATGCCATTATTCAGTCGTTCAAGAATCGTGAGATAAAGTACTTGGTTAACGTGTCCGTTTTAACCACGGGCTTCGATGCACCACATGTGGATTTAATCGCGATTCTGCGCCCAACCGAGTCGGTCAGCTTGTATCAGCAAATTGTTGGTCGTGGTTTGCGTCTGTCGGAAGGCAAATCAGAATGTCTCGTACTGGATTACGCTGGCAACAGCTATGATTTATATCAGCCTGAAGTGGGCGATCCGAAGCCAGATTCCACTAGCGAAATCATCACCATCCCTTGCCCCGCTTGCGGCTTTAATAACAACTTCTGGGGAAAACTGGATAGCAATGGCTTTTTGCTGGAGCACTTTGGTCGTCGTTGCCAAGGATATTTTGAGGACGATGAGACCGGAGAACGTGAGCATTGCGGTTATCGATTTAGAGCTAAATATTGCGGCGAGTGTGGCGCTGATAACGACATTGCAGCGCGTATTTGTCATGAGTGTGATGCCACGCTGGTTGATCCAGACAAAAAGCTCAAGGAAGCATTGAACCTAAAAGATGCGCTGATCTTTGAATGTACCGAGATGGACTTGTCAGTATTTAAGTCCAGTGATGGCAAATCACAGTTGAAAGTGACGTATTCCGGTGAAACCTATCAAGGAGAAGGAAATGCATTGGTTCACGAATTCTGGTCACTGAATACCAAAAAACAGAAGCAAATCTTCAAAGACCAGTTTGTACGCCCTCACCTTGCTGACAAACATCGTCCATTTGAAGAGGCGTCGCCAACCAGAGTCGTGGCAAACCAGCATCGTTTCCGTCTGCCACAATTCGTGATTGCTAGAAAGTCAGGGCGTTTTTGGAAACTGCGCGATAAGATCTTTGACGACGAACTAAGATAAGCGAATGCTCACGAATTCACTTTCTGTTCATGTACAGCACGATATAATCGTCGTAACTCATTGAAAAAGGCTTTGCTATGTCTACCTCCTTCACTCCGCGCAAACTTCCCGTGCTGCTAGGCTTAGTGCCACTTTTATTGTCAGCACCAAGTTTTGCATCTCACCATGATCATCATGATGAAAAAGACGGTCATGCCATCGTTCGTGACGTTGAGAAACCGGGAACTCGAATTGAATTCGATGAAGATCAAGATGAAGTCTATCGTGCCGTTCAAAAAGGTTACATTCGCCCATTCTCCGATATGTACGCAGCAGTGGAGAATGATTTGTATGGGCGTATTATTAAAGTTGAACTCGAAGAAGACGATGACGAATGGGTTTACGAGCTGAAAATCTTGTTCAATGACAGTGTGATAAAAGTGGAATACGACGCTGCCACACTAGAGATGCTCGAGATCAAAGGGCGTAACTTCAATAAAGCTCTTAAGCCGCAGTAATCGATATCCAAACATAATTAGAAGAAAGAATATGAAAATACTTGTTGTCGAAGATGAACCTCGCCTAGGCGAACAGATTTTAGAAACGTTGGAAAACAATGGCTGGGTGCCAGAGCTTTCTCAAGACGGTATCGACGCGCTTTACCGTGCGACCTCTGAAGAATGGGATGCAATTGTGCTCGATCTAGGTTTACCAAAACTAGATGGGCTAACGGTCCTTAAAGGTATTCGAGACGAGAACATTAATACACCTGTGGTAATTCTGAGTGCCCGTGACACATTATCTCAACGTGTTGAGGGTTTGAATGCCGGAGCCGACGATTATCTAACCAAGCCATTTGAAATGGTTGAGCTAACGGCTCGCCTTCGCGCTCAATTACGCCGTGCTTCAGGTAACGCCTCACCTGTCATGCAGATTGGTGATTTAAGTTTAGATACGCGCTCATCAAAAGTGCTGTGGCAAGGGCAAGCAGTAAGCTTAACCGCGTTAGAATATAAAGTGGTCGCGTACTTCATGCACAACCCAGAAAAAGTCATTTCTCGTACCGAGTTGGTAGAACACATCTACAAGCAAGACTTCGACCGTGACTCAAACACCATCGAAGTGTTTATCGGTCGTATTCGCAAGAAGATCGCCCCAAAAATCATCAAAACCGTCCGCGGTTTAGGGTATCAATTGAATGCGGAATAGAAGCAAACTTCCCATGCACATTCTTAAGCGGCTGAGCATCAAAAGCCGCTTAGTGCTAGCGGCGGTCGTTTGGCTCACAGCGATGATCCTCGCGGCGGGCGTCACGATCCCAACCCAAGTTTACAGCTATATGGTGGACGACACTCGCTCCCAATTGAATGTCTACATGGACGAGATTGCCGCCCAGCTCGAAGTCGACAGTAAAGGTCAACTCACCCTTCCTACTCAACTTTCCGACCCAAGATTTAATCGTCCATACAGTGGTCTTTACTGGAGCGCATCAACGGACACAAGCCTAGAACGTTCGCGTTCACTATGGGATAAGAAAATTGAGTACAAAGGATTGGATAAAGACGCCTTTGGCGCACGTGATGAAAAACTTATCACGTTGAAAAAGACCCTTTATCTACCGGACTACGATGGTCCTATTGATGTCATCATTGGCATTGACGAAGATCCAATTGAAGGCACGATTCAGTCTTTAACTGGGCAGCTTTGGATCATTTTAGGATTGCTCTTTGCTGGTGTTCTTGCGGTTATCTTGCTGCAAATCGCCTGGTCATTGAGTCCGCTAACCAAGCTGCAAAGAGAGTTAGCCGAACTGAAATCAGGCAACAAGAAAGGCTTGGAAGAAGAGTACCCGAAAGAAATCTCACCTTTGATTTCTGACCTTAATGCCCTGCTCTTTCACTATCAAGAGCTACTTGAACGTGCACGCAATCATGCAGGAAACTTATCTCACGCGCTGAAAACACCACTTTCGGTTTTAAAAAACGAAGTACAAAACTTCACGCCTGAAGAACAAGAACGCTTGAACGCGCCAATCACACAGATCCAACAACACATCGATTACCACTTAGGTCGCGCTCGTATGGCTGGTTCAATGAACATTCTTTCGGTGAAATCGAACCCTTCAGAGCGCGTTGATGCCATATCCATGGCGTTTGACAAGGTCTACGCACATCGTGACGTCACACTGATTAACGAGCTTTATTCTGAATTGAACGTCGCCGTAGAGAAAACCGATCTGGATGAAATGGTGGGAAACTTACTGGAAAATGGCTACAAATGGGCGAACAGCATCATTCGTGTTCATTCAACGTTAGATAAAGACAACATTCATATCATTGTTGAAGACGATGGTCCGGGTATTCCTCCTGAGCAATTATGCCAAGTAATAAAGCGTGGCTACCGTCTGGATGAAACAACACCAGGATCCGGTTTAGGTTTAAACATTGTCAGTGAAATGGCGCACAGTTACCGCGGTCAACTTGAATTATCAGAGAGTAAAATGGGAGGGTTAAAAGCCACCTTGATTCTGCAAAAGAGCCGCGCTTAAGTCAGCTTACATCAGTCACTCACAGTATTACTTTAAAATGGCACTTATCGATTTATTCGCTAAGTGCCATTTTTATATACCCAAGTAACCTCAAGATGCTTGGGTATATCTAAATAGCGCTTTGATTGGGTAAGTTTAATGCTAGCGATGGTTCACTAATCAACAGCACATTCCCATCCGAGTAGTAGTCGTGCTTACTATCCATTGCGACAGGTTGCGCTAACGAATGTAACTCTCCTACTAGCGCTAAATGACTGACTTCAATTTGATTCGCTAGACGGTCTCTTTCGCTGTCCACATTAGGATCTATTCGATGCAACACCGTCACAATACCCGAGTAATGTGCCAACTTGAGACCGTCATCGTAACTAATCGCTCCGACCCAAATCGGTTGACCAGACTTTGATTCTAACCCTGCTTGCCACCAGCGAACATGAGAGCGTTTTAACAAACTTCCGGGCTCTTGGAATGCCATCGACTGTGGCTTGCCATTCCAAAACAAATCAGAAACGGGCGGCAGCTTCTGCTTCAATAAGCTCACATAGTCTGCCAATTCAATGTCGTTCCTTGAAAAGGTTTGATTCTCTAGCCAGCCGAGCTCTTGCATTAGGCTTCGCGGGGATTCTCCGACGTACACCAAGTTGACTGCCTGAGCGTCAAACACATTCGAGCGCCCCGGATAAACCTTAAAGCCGATATCATTAAGGACTATCGATTGATTTTCAGTAACGCTGGGTTGTTCAATATTGTCATCTGCTAGATAGAAAAAGTGTCCATAATTCGCAGCAACTAAACATAACACTAAAGCCGTTAGGGATTTGGTCCATTTACGTGACCAGTTTTTCTTCCAAGCCACAAGAGCGAATACAGAAGCGATGAGTACTGAGGCAATAAGAAGCTTATGCTCAACAAGGATGAACTTTATGGAATCAAGTGGAATCCATGTGTTAAGACCCGCAGCAAGCAAATACCCAGCAACGACAAATTGCCCAACACCAAGTATCAATCCAATTGATGAACAGACAGTAAAACGCTTCCAACTCACATTCGCAGTACCCGCCATAAATGGCACGACCCAAGCAACAGGTCCGAGTAAGCGTGCAAAGATCAAAATGGCATTGCCGCGTTTTTTCATCAACAAACGACAACGAGCGATTGGACGCCTTGTCTTGGCTTGCCAACGAATCAGCTTCTTCTGTGCTTTAGAGCCAGAACGCTTACCAATAAAGTAACTGAGTTGATCGCCAACCCAACCGCCCAACAAAACGGCGACAACGCCCCAACTCACACCTTGGTGCAGTTGATAGCCCGCAGCGAGCAAAAACGGCTCGCCCGGGACAAAGAGATTGGGTCCAATCGTCGCATCCAGAAATGCTCCGAAAAACAGACTGATGGCTTCCAGCATGCAGCCTCCGACGATTACGAATGTTGATCTTTGTAGTGACCGAATTTGTATTCCATTTCGTTGTTACGCATCTCGCCAAAGAAGAATCGACGTACATTGGCTTTGAAATAGGTCATGCCCATCTTAAAGAAGCCGTCTTGCTCAAGGCGGCGCGGATCGAATTCAAACGTCATCGGCAAGAAACGGAAACGCCATGTTTTAGAAGCGCGTTTTACGTAATCACAATCTTCGCAAAGTGTAATAGACTCATCAAAGCCGTTGATCTCTTTGTGTGCGCGTTTGGTAGAGAAAATACAAGCACCTACCGCAGTTGGGAATGTGTACTGAGTAATAAACAATCCCGCGTTAAACATGCCATAACCCAACTTATGTGCCATTGGCAGATTTTTTGAGCCCATGTAAACACCAGCAACTTCCAACTTCGCATCCTCAAGCTTACTCATTGCACGGCTCAGAAAATCACTCGATAAGCGCACGTCCGCATCTAAGAAAAGAATACGTTCATACTTCGCCAGTTCTGCACCTGTATTACGTCCTAGGCTGACACCACGCGTATCCATGCGGTGCACTGTCAGTTCTGGCAATGAGCTTTCGTAAGCTTGTGCAACTTCACGTGTCGAATCTTCGCTGTTCGAATCCACCACGATCACTTCAAAGTTCTGGTGAGTTTGTTTGGTTAAATCTTCAAGTAGTCGGCCAATACGTTTTTCTTCATTAAGGGTAATAATCACGATACTGATAGGATTCATAATGTGCTCCATTGAGGTTGTCCGTTTATGTACGATGGAGAATAGAACCGACTGACTTAACGGTTACTGAGGTCAACATTCATTTTGCGTTCATTTTGTGAATAACAGATGTCGTTAATGAATGAATTAACTTGGAAAGAGGATTGAGTCCTAGGCAAATAAAAACGTACTGACAAAAAGCCAAATAGGTTAAAATCAGCGCAATGCGGACAAAGTTTTGCCGACACCACAAAACAGACACTCTTCTTGACGAAGAATTACTGGCTTTTTGGTGATTTAGGTACAATTTTGGTTGCTGAATGTAGAGCAGGATGATAGTATCCGCGCTCGCTTGAACAGTTCCTGTTTCAAGCTTTACTACGAACACAAGGTCGCATTGTGTTTGTAAAGTTTTATTTTTTACTAATTTGAGAGTAAATACTATGAAATTCGAAGCAGTAGTACGTACTGAACTAGGTAAAGGTGCGAGCCGCCGCCTACGTCACGCTGGCAAATTCCCTGCAGTTGTATACGGCGGTGAAGAAGCAGCAGTTGCTATCGTTCTTAACCACGACGACATCGTTAACCAAATGGACAAGCCTGAGTTCTACGAAGGTATCGTTCTAGTGATCGACGGCGCTGAAGTTAAAGTTAAGCCACAAGACGTTCAACGTCACGCTTACAAGCCAAAAGTTGAGCACATGGACTTCATCCGTATCTAATTCCCTACCAAGGAATTAACGGATAAAATCCAAACCTTTTGCATAAAGATTATCGGACTTACCAACCGAGACATCTAAAAAATTTCAAAACCCCGGAGACTTACCACCTCCGGGGTTTTACTATTTAGAACAGAAGTAAATCTCCCCTACTCTTTTCTCAATTCTCTTTTCATTACCGATAGTGCTTTTCTGCAAACACCGCATTAAACACTCTCACCAGTAAGTTATGTTCGTGCTATGTACTTCACCAGCGTCACGTCGTTGAGCGTCATATCATCGATAACCTCCGACTCTTCCTCTCCAGATCGCACAAAGCCACACTTCTTATAGAAATTAAGCCCTTGTTTATTGGTGTCTAACGCCTTAAGGCTAATTTGCATCACTGGTGTCGAGAGTAAACGAGTTTCTAATTCATCAATCAGAGCACTGCCAGCGCCCTGCCCGAAGTATAAAGGCGAAACATAGCAACAAGTAACCGTTGCCGTCTTGTCTTCGCTGGTGTGATCAGGCAGTTCATAACTTAGAAAGCCCACAATCTCTTTCTGTTTCTCAACAACAATGAGATTGGCCAGTTGCTCCGTCATTACTCGCGTCCACATACGCTCTCGACGTTCTCGAGTAAATTGGTCAATGTAACTCTGCGGCATTAATCCTCGGTAAGCGACTTGCCATGAATCAACGTGTATTTTGGCGATCTGATCCGCTTCATCTCTCACTGCATTTCTAACTGTATATCCCATTGCTTGCCTTTCTCACTACTCCGGAGTAAACACTCTTTGACGACTGTACGCTTCAAACCCCAAAGACTGGCAGAGCCTTATTGAAGGCGTATTTTCACTATTTACTCGATACCTAATTTTGCGCTGCCTCGACTTCACTTCATTGATTAAATGACTGAGCAGGCGTTTTCCATACCCTTTTCCTCTTGCTTTAGGAGAAACCAATATGGATAAAGACTCAAACGGCTCTTTCCCTTTATAACAATAAGAAGCAAGCACAGCGACCAGCTCATTTTTGTCAAATATGCCGTAAAAAAAATGGCTATCGAGGTCAAGGTCCGCTTTAAGGATATCTTCTTCGCTCATTCGGCTGACAAAAGATTCAAGTAATTCGAGATCAGATTCGATCGAGAGAGGAATTATCCCATCGTCTTTGTTGACGTTGTCGTCATTAAATAAATAGTAGTCGACATCATCATATTCACAGAACATTTGTTTATTATTGAGTTTTCTCTCCAGCTCACTTGGCTGAAAATGTTTAATTCGTTCCCATAATTTAGGGGGACAAGATATAAACGTAACGGCGTCTGATTGATATAAAAATACAGCGCAAAGATCGGAGAACTTTTGCCAATAGTGAGGGTCATAAGAATAGCCATTGTACAAATTACAGCTCACACTGAACTGCTTTTGCCATGAGCAATCGATTTCCGCGGCAAGTGCGGTTGTTTTTTTGAGCATCCTTACTCCTCAACACAGCGTACAGAAAAATCTTAACTATTTGTTTCGTAGAGAGTAAGAAGACATTAATCTGGCAAAATAATCACCAAAGTTTGCTCCATATCTCACCAAAATGCGTATTGATTCACATTAGAAAATTGAAATCAATTAAGCGACTCACAAATTTAATTAGTAAAAACATTAAATCCTTTCTAAATACGGTTTCTGTTTATTTGTCGACGCGGTTTGCAGCCCTGTTATTTCCTGTATTCAACAAAACTGTAAATAAGATATAGATCACTAAAGTTTCACATTATTTCCGTATATTTCACGCCGTAATAAAATCAAAATCACAAAGAAAGGATCCCTTATGAAGTTTTACAAATCCCTTTTGGTACTTTCAGTCGGCGCTGCGCTAGCAGGATGTGGCTCAGACAGCGACAACTCTCCAATCACTTGTGACACTGCAGATTCATGTACCAAGTTCACTGTTCTTCACACAAACGATAACCACGGTCGTTTCTGGGAAAACAGCAAAGGTGAGTACGGCATGGCTGCACGTAAAACACTGATTGAGTCTATTCGTGCTGAAGTAGCAGCAAATGGTGGCGAGTCTATCCTACTGTCTGGTGGTGACATCAACACAGGTGTACCAGAGTCAGACATGCAGAACGCTGTGCCAGACTTCGTAGGTATGAACCTTCTGGGTTACGACGCAATGGCTGTGGGTAACCACGAATTTGATAACGCTCTAGATGTTCTAGATATGCAAGCTGAGCTAGCTGATTTCCCAATGCTAGCAGCAAACATCTACAAAAAAGATGCGGACGGAAAAGTAACTGATGAACGTTACTTCGCTCCTTATAAAGTCTTCACGATTAACGGTCTGAAAATTGCGGTTATCGGTCTTACTACTGAAGATACAGCAAAACTTGTAAACCCAGACAACGTAAAAGACATCTACTTCCAGGATCCTCAAGTTGAAATCCAAAAAGTGCTGGGCGAGATCGAAGCTAACGAGAAAGTCGACCTAGTATTCGCAACAACACATATGGGTCACTACCAAAATGGTCAAAGTGGTAGCGAAGCGCCTGGTGATGTTCAACTAGCACGTTCTCTAAAAGAAGGTGAACTAGACGCTATCATCGGCGGTCACTCGCAAAACCCAGTATGTATGGAGCCAGGTACGAACAACTACGCGGACTTCAAACCAGGTGATGAGTGTACACCAGATCAGCAAAATGGCACTTACATCATGCAAGCGCATGAGTGGGGTAAATACGTAGGTCGTGCAGATTTCGAATACTACGATGGCAAGCTTCACCTAGCGAACTACGCACTGATTCCAGTAAACCTAAAAGCGAAAGATGAAAATGGTGATTACCAATTCATTCAAAACCAAATTAAACCTGATGCAACAGTAAAAGCGCTGCTTCTACCATACCAACAACAAGGTCAAGATTTGCTGGACGAAGTAATCTCAAACACAGACGGCAAGCTTGAAGGCGACCGTAATGTTGTCCGTTCACAACAAACTAACCTTGGTCACCTACTGGGTAAAGCATACCGCACGAACAAGCTAGTGAATGCTGACTTTGGTGTAATGAACTCAGGCGGTGTACGTGATTCTATCCAGAAAGGTGATGTCACTTACCGCGATGTTCTAACAGTTCAACCTTTTGGTAACTTTGTAACAAAAGCAACCATGACTGGTGAAGAGGTTAAAGCTTACCTAGACGTTGTAGCAACAAAATCTGCTGGCTCTGGTGCATACGCTCAACTAGACAACATCACGCTATCAGTTAACTGTGATGCGAAAGACGTAACGATTACAGACATCAACGGTAAAGGCTTTGATCCAAAAGCTGAGTACACTTTCTCTGTAATTAGCTTTAGTGCAGCGGGTGGCGATAATTACCCAATCATCGATGTTAAATCAACCCAGCAAACAGATGCAGCTATACTGCGTGAGTTCTTCGTTAATAACCCTCAGATTTCTGCGGCAGATTTCGATAAGAACTTGGGTAACATTGAGTACTTGAGCAACGGCCAATCAGTGAAAGGCTGTCCTGCTTCAGGTAGCTAATTTACTTCATTCTTGTCTACACTTAGACATTGACAGCCATTCGGTTGCATAACAACTGAGATAAGGCGTGTCAGACTGACTCTAAGACCAACCGGAGCCCAAGTGGCTCCGGTTTTTTTATTTGCGCTAAATCTCTGATAAAACGCCACCTTCACAAATCGTTCAAAAAATGTTCATTTACGTTGTTGACGACCATGTGTAGGGCTTCTATGTTTGATAAGGTCTTTCGAATATGAAGATTCATCAACTGTGTTTGAGCAATTAACTTTTATTCACACAGTCAATGATTCTGAGAAAGATGCGAATGGCGTTACAAACACTGCTCTCAAACAATTTGTCTCTCAGACTTCAAACGAAGGCGATGGGCTTCTACGCTCCCGCCAATGAGCAGCGATCTGAACGCCAATGTGTTCAAACTGCTGCCATCGAGTTCTGGAGGTCAAAAATGAAACGAGCCAGCAACAGCTATAGACTGCAGATAATTAAAGAAGTGGTCACTCGCAGAGAGCGTGAAGCATGTACTGATCCAATGGCAAGATACATTCATCAAATGATGGATGAATTACCCACCAGTAAATTAGACGTGGAACAAAATCACCGCTTTGCCGGTAGTCACTTCGACGAACAAGCAGGAGGCTGGGTAAGCGACCAATGGTCTTTAAAGTAACGCCAAGTGCTCATCACTTTGAGCACGAAAATGGATAGGAGCTTCCCGGCTCTTATGGATAAGTAGTTCAGACTGGGCCGGGAATAGTTAGTCATAAGTAATAAAGCGTAAACAACACTAAAACAAATCCTGTTGCGGGGATAAGTCATCTTGAGGCAGTTCTGCTTTCCCCTTCCCTGCTAGCACCTTTCTTCTGTACCTCTGACGACACAGCTTAATCACGTGCAACTGTTGTGCAGGAGTAAAACTCAGCCAATTAAACCGCTCTTCTCGTTTACGCATGCATCCCTTGCAATAGCCCTTTTCGTCAGAAGTGCACACTCCGACACAAGGACTTGGGACGGTAAAAAACTCCAGTTGCTCCATGCTCAACCCGTTCTTTGGTTATCTCATCAAGACCCGATTCACTTATAGTCGAATAACTGTAAGAAATTTCGAAGTTTTCGCTGAATTTTAGTACCTGGAATGGGATCTCTGTTATAAAATACGCCGTGTTTAAAAACATACGAAACCATAACCGTATGCTGACAAAAACACTGTTTTATTACCTATACTTACCACGTTTTCTAAAAACGGAGTCAATAAAATGAAGCTTAGCCTAAAAACGTTAGTAGCAGCAATCTCACTTCCAGTTCTAATGACTGCATGCGCTAGCAACGGTGACAATGTGAAAGAAATTACGGCTCAAGATCTACAGCACCACAACTGGCAGCTAGTTCAAATCGATGGCAAAAACATCGCAGCAGAAGAACGCCAAGCACCTCGCTTAGAAATTGGTGAAAACCTAACAGCGAACGGTAATGCAGGTTGTAACAACTTCTTCGGTCAAGCTGAACTAAAAGATAACCAACTACGCATCGAGAAAATGGGCATGACCATGAAGATGTGTATGGAAGACCAAATGAAGATTGAAAAAGTAATGTCTGAAACGCTTTCTGATTGGAGCGACATTACTCTGACTAACGATGGTCTAGTACTGAAAAACGCAGATCACGAACTAACGTTCACACTGCGTGACTGGGTAAACTAATCCCACATTTGTTTCTGAGACAATAAGTCTCTGAAAGAATCCCTAAAAAAGCAGCCCTTTGGCTGCTTTTTTTGTTTCTAATGCCCCATACCTTGCTTAGCCAGCTTTTCAGGATCATCATAAACCGCGTGGCGATCTATCATATCCAAGGTTGCTTCATTCATTCCGGTTACAGCAACAATAGAGCCGCCTTTACGAAACTTAATGATGGCTTTATCCAAAGCTGATATTGCTGTGATATCCCAAAAATGCGCATCGGATAAATCAATCGTGATGTATCGCGTCGCATTATCGAAATCAAACATATCAGTGAAACTATAAGCGGAAGCGAAAAAGATTTGCCCATGAACTTTGTGAATCGTATGGTCGTTATCAACAATGACTTCATCCGAAACCTTCATTAAAGTCCGGCTCTGATTCACATAAAAGACACACGCTAATAAAACGCCCACCAGCACACCAATAGCAAGATTGTGGGTGGCAACAACCGCAATCACCGTCGATAGCATGATAAGGTTTGTCGATAAACTGTGTTTACGCATTTCTGCAATGGAGTGCCACGAGAAAGTACTTATCGCAACCATGATCATCACTGCAACGAGCGCAGCCATTGGGATTTGTTTGAGGTAATCCCCCAAAAATACCACCATGATCAGCAAAAACACACCGGAACAAAGCGTCGATAAACGTGTTCGACCGCCAGACTGGATATTGATCATCGACTGACCAATCATTGCGCATCCTGCCATACCGCCAAACAGCGATGCGACCATATTCGCAATCCCCTGTCCTTTGCACTCGTCGTTTTTCTCACTCTCTGTATCCGTCAACTCATCGACGATAGATGCGGTCATCAGTGATTCAAGGACACCGACAATGGCGAGAGCTAATGAATAAGGGAAAATGATTTGGAGTGTTTCAATGTTGAAGGGAATATCGGGAATCATGAATACGGGAAGCGAATCGGGTAGCTGCCCCATATCGCCAACAGTACGAATATCGATATCAAACATCAACGCAACCACTGTCACCGTGATAATGCATACCAAAGGGGACGGTAGCATTTTTCCGATTTTCGGCACATATGGAAACAAATAGATGATGGCTAGTCCTAAAACGGTCAATGCATAAACGGACCAAGAAACGTTCGTCAGTTCAGGCAGTTGCGCCAAAAAGATTAAAATTGCCAACGCATTTACAAATCCAGTCATAATGGACTTAGACACAAAACGCATTAAATCCCCTAGCCTTAAGTAGCCAATCAATAACTGCAGTACACCAGCGAAAAACGACGCAGCGAGCAAATATTGCAGACCATAATCTTTAACTAAAGTGGTCATCAATAGCGCCATCGCTCCGGTTGCCGCGGAAATCATTCCGGACCTTGAGCCAGTAAACGCAATCACGACACAGATGGAAAACGAGGCATACAAACCCACTTTGGGGTCGAGTCCTGCGATGATAGAGAATGCAATAGCTTCTGGAATAAGTGCCAGTGCTACAACAACTCCTGATAAACAATCTCCTTTAACGTTGTTAAACCAAGTATCTTTTGTAAATTTAAACATAAATCTCTCATAAACGTATTGCCTTAGTTGGTGCATTGCGCACGGTGAAGGGAGTGATGCAAACGCATCTGAGAGATCGTTCTAGGGCGGACTAATGAGCAAAAAGCACCTTCCTTATTCGTCAATTGAAACGTCACGGTTTTTCTCGATAAGAGCCAGTCAAAAACAAAACCAGCCTCATCGAAGGTGTGCTTTATATCACTTAAAAAATGTAATTTGTAATAAATTCTTACAAAACCAAGTAAATTTGCCTACAAGTAACCATAAAAAAGCGCCTCTAAAAGGAGGCGCTTCTTCATTCATAACATCTACTTAAGTGACTTCAAAATGACTGCTGAGAATAAGATTGTCCATCAAAACCACTTAATTGCTCGTACGCTTTAGACAAAATAGCAATCCCGATGATGGTCACTAGGAAGCTTAATAAACTCATTAGGATTGGCAGTTGTAAATACGCCAGAGGTGATATTGCGATACCACACAGAAGCGGTACCAAGATCACTACACCCATCATGTACCATGTGTACCCTTTGGTTAAGTTCCATGCATAAGGGAATGACACACCTTTACCAATAGCAATGGCGGGAAACACCAACACCAATCGGCAACAGATCACACCAAGTGCGAACAGTACAATTGCGGCAAGCGCAACGTTAATCATCGCAAAGATGGCGGCAACGGCGACTACTGCAACTGTCATCACCAAGTAATGACCGATGAACCACATTTCGATCTTGCCAAGGGTGAAACGCCCCCACTGAGGGACAGATTGAGGACCTTTAAGGATAATACTGTGCACGTTAATCGCGACGATCGCAGACAATAGCGCCATCAAGATTTGTACGAAGATAGCAGCACCATCGCCTTCACTTGCACCTAAAAGGAGATCAAGAATAACAGAAAAGAGAATCGGTAAAGCGGTCGCTTTCGCAATCGCTTGTTTATGCGTGTTTAGTGAAGCAAAGGCACTTTTAACGGTATCGACAAACATAGTTAGGTTCTAGCCAAGATTAAGATTCATTTCATTTTGGGTACTGATGTTATCTTCCTGATACCGGTTGAGCAAACCTTTCCCAAAATATCATTAGGTTACAGTGATTAATTCGACCTAAATAGCTCAGTTCGTTGCCCCCAAAACATAAATCAATTAGATCAAATGCCCGACTTTGCGAATCAATACTGCAAGGCTTTCTGCTTCAAGTTTTTTCATCACATTAGAGCGATGTACCTCAATTGTTCTTAGAGAAACACACAACGAATCGGCCATCTCTTGGTTTTTCATCCCCTTGACTACCAATCCAAGTACTTCTTTCTCGCGCTTGGTGAGATTCTGTAATACCTGTTTCGCACTCAACTTTTCACCGTTTTTTAATGACTGTGCCATAGCATTATCCACTGCAACCACAAGCGCGTTTCCATCAACAGGCTTTTGAAAGAAATCTAATGCGCCATCTTTTAGTGCATCGACAGCCATAGGTATGTCGCCATGACCAGTTAGGTAAATCACGCTGATAGGGCTGAATTTCTCATTCATTACATGATGGACATCTTGTCCCCGCATCTCGGGCATACGGCTATCAAGCAAAACACAACCCGGAGCCGACAATTCAGCGTTGTTGAGAAAATCTATCCCACTAGAAAAAGACTCAACCTCGTAACCATAACTTTCCAACATAAACGCCATGGATTCTAATACTGGCTCTTCATCATCAACGATGTAGAGTGGACAAAGGTTACGACTCATAACAAGCCTCCTGATACGGTAAAACAATGGTCACCTGACACCCAGTGGGCTCTATGGACCTAAATTGCATGCTGCCTTGGTGCGCATCGAGTACATCACGACATATTGCCAGACCTAGCCCTAATCCATTTTCCTTCGTGGTGTAGAAAGCTTGGTCCAATGGCGTACTTTCTTCTTCAATTCCAATGCCGTTGTCCGTCACGTCAATGATGACCATCTCATCACAGAAGCTCACGTGCAGATCCACGTACAAATCTCTACGTTTCGGCGAATGGCTCAAACACGCATCTTTGGCATTATTTAAAACATTGAGAATGACCTGCTGCAAACCTGTCACATCTGCAAAGACTTTTTGCGGCTCACCAGAGTAAAGCACGCCAAGTTGGATTCGATGACGTTGGAATTCGTAATCCACCAGCTTCATCGCTTCTTCAATCAAACAAGGTAGATCCACCCAGTTTTTTTCAATCGGTGTTTTGTTTATCAAGCTACGAAGGCGCTGAATGATGTCGCTTGCAGAAGTCACCTGTTGTTGGATTTTATCGAGGATTGGCGCCATTTCTTCGGCAGTCGCGCCATGTTCCATGCGCATTTTCGCCCCTTGACTGTAGTTTTTGATTGCTGCCAATGGTTGATTAATTTCATGCGCAATACTGCTACCAAGTTCACCGACAATGGTGATACGTTGGGCATGCTCCAACATTGAGCTCTTACGGCGTAAGTCGTTCATGGTGGTTTTTAACGTTTCACGACTACGTTGAAACTTCCATTCCAACCAGAAGTGATATCCCGTCAATAGCAGCAAAGTCAGTAACGACGCCATTGCGATCGCTTGGTTCTTATGCAGCCATTCTTGTGCTTTTTGTCCCCAAGATTTTTGCAACGGATGCATGTCTAAGTGCTTGTAGACTTTATCAACGTTAATGCTCGGCGCAGGCAACATCCAGCCAACGTTATTCGCCGCAACGGCTGCTGGATGATCTTCTGGCATTGCGAAAAGGGTTTGCGCCACCATTTGCCCCACATCCGTGGGCGCTCGCTCTGTCATAGCCATGGTCCAGTTTGGATACAGTGGCGTGCTCACCGCACAAACAGAATCAGCAGGACGCTTCTCATTCAATACACGTAAGCTGTGCAGTTGGATACGCCCCTCCTTCGCCATGTTCTCCAGAGTACATGCAGGGACGATCGCGACATCGAGATCGTTCTTGATCACGTCCAATATCAACTGGTCAGTTGGTGGACCAGTAAAATGAATTTTTTCGAAGAAAGAGGAATTGAAATAGCCGAGCTTATCGAGCTCATAACGCAGCGCGAGAAAGCCACCAAAGGCTTTTTCCGATACCGCCGCGACATTAGCTTTATTGATGTCACGCAGCGTTTTATAAGGCGACTCTTCACGCACCACTACCACCGAAGCAATCGACTTATTTGGTAGGTTGCTATAGGCAGTTTTTTGCGTTGCCAACCAGTTGATTGGGTATTCACGTGCCAACTTAGTCGCCTGCCCTGGACTAGTCAGAATGAAGTCAAGCCAACCGTGCAAAAATGCATCTTCAAGTTGGTCGAAATCGTAAGTATGTAGGTTGAATTGATAGCCAGGATTCTGAGTCTCCAACCAATCCAAAGTTGGTTGCCACGCTTCACGAGCATGTGCGTGTCCACGCAGCGCTAAAACGCCAACATCGTAGTCTTTTCTCGGTACTTTTTGATCATTAGCAGAGGCAAAAGAGGTAAAGAAAAAGGAGAGAGCAAAAATGAAAAGAATTAACTTTTGAGAATAATTATCAATCACTTATGAAATACTACCAAAACTCGGTTGTGGCACATTTTAGCACCACTTCCCCCTTCTACTTTGTTGCTTTAGATCAATCCCACATCATTATTGTGGGAAACCACAATATCGTCATTTAAACGATTTCCTCAGAATGCCTTACCCATAAAGGGGTAGAGCGCATTTCCGCTTATTTTAAGCCATGAACACCAAAAATGATTAAGAAACGTTCATGTCAGCACTGCCCCATCAAAAGCATTCTATCTGTCGAAACATCGAGGATTCGGCAGCAAAACTTTAAATTAAAATATGGAAGCAACTCATGAAAAAATCGACGATTGCGTTGGGTGTGTTAGCAGCTGTCACAGCGGTTGGCTACTCAGCTTACAATACGATGTTCTCAGCTGAGGCTGTGATTGTGGATGCCGCTGCTCAAGAGCAGAAATTCGCAGAATATGCTCATCCTGAGCACTTCATTTCGGCACAACAACTTAAGTCGCTGATGGACGGCGACAAAGATGTGGTTGTGATCGGTGCGCTAAACCCTATCAAACCAGATAGTCCTATTTCTGGCTCTTACACTATGTGGCGTAACGATTACTCGGCGGCTGATGGTCAATACGACTTCGGTGGTATGAGCAATAACACCGAAGAAATGGAGACCATTCTGGGCAGCTTCGGCGCAACAGCTGACAGCACAATCGTGGTTTACGCAGCAGGCTCTCACCACGATGCCGCTCGCCTTTACTGGCAAATCCATAACCTTGGTCATCAAGACGTTCGTTACCTAGATGGTGGCTTGAACGCTTGGATGGGCGCTGGTTACCCAACTGGCTCTGCAAACCCAAGCGTTGCCGCAGTTGAATACAAAGCACCGAACACAAAACAAGACAACAACACGCTAGCGACACTGGATATGGTTATCGCAGCGCAAAACAACCCTGATTGGGTGATCCTAGATACTCGCGGCAACGACGAGTTCAACGGTGACGTTGCGGTTTCTGGTGCGTACGGTCCGGGTACTATCCCAAGCAGTGTTCACATTAACTGGACCAAAGCGTTAAACGCAGACACAACGCTGAAATCTGCACAAGAACTGCAAGCTCTTTATGGCGACATCATCAAAGGCAAAAAAGTGATCGCTTATTGCCAATCCGGTGTTCGTTCTGCCCACACCACCATGATTCTTACTGAAGTACTTGGCGCAGAAGGCGTCTACAACTATGACGGTTCATGGATCGAGTACAGCCATGCTCACTATGAGCAGAAAAAACCTGAAGTGAACGTTATCAACGGCAAGAGCTAATCAACACGGAAATAGCAGTTAATGAACAATGTAATTTTTAGTCAAAAGCTATTCGACACCGCTCAAATAATTGTCGATGGCTGTATGGGTGATGCCGATCCGGCATGTCAAACCGCGTGCCCAATGCACACAGACGTAAAGCAATACGTTCGCATGGCGGGTGAAGGTGATTTTCAAGGTGCTCTGGATCTGATCCGTAGCAAACTATTCCTTCCTCAAACACTAGGTCGCATCTGCGCACATCCGTGTGAAGCGTCTTGTCGCCGTAATTCTGAGTTTGGTCAGCCAATCAGCGTAGCTGGGATTAAACGTTTCGTCGCAGAGAAAATGGATAACCAAGATCACTGGGATCTAAACATTGCCCCCCTAACTAACAAGCACATCGCGATCGTAGGTGCAGGTCCTGCTGGCGCTCAAGCGGCAATCGAACTACGTCGTCAGGGTCATGAAGTCACCATCTATGAAAAGCTGGACGTTTACGGCGGTATGATGCGTGTTGGTATCCCTGAATACCGCCTGCCACGCGATGTTATCGATTTCGAATACAGCTACTTAGCGATGCTGGGAATCAAAACTCAGTTTGGCGTTGAGATCGGCAAAGACATCAGTTTCGAAACACTACGCAACGAGCATGATGCGGTGGTACTTGCACATGGTGCGCACGTAGGTTCGATCATCCCTCTGCCGGGTCATGACAACGATGGCGTGTTCTCTGCGGTTGAATACCTAAAAGAGATTTCTGAAACTCGCCAATTCCCACGAGCAGGTAAGCGCGTAATGGTTATCGGCGGTGGTGACGTAGCGATGGACTGCGCACGCTCTTCATGGCGTATCGGCGCAAGTGAAGTTTACCAATGTTCACTTGAGAGCCTTGAGAACCTGCCTGCAAGCCAAATCGAAATCGATGAGTCACTAGAAGAAGGCGTTGAATTCCATGCGGGTTGGGGACCTGTCGCTATCGAGCACGAGAGCGGCAAAGTAACAGGCATTACTATCAAGAAAGTGCTGTCGATCTTTGATGAGCAAGGCAACTTTGCACCTCAGTACAGCGAAGAAAGCAAAACTATCTCTGTGGATACCGTTGTTTTCGCTACGGGTCAAATCGTGGCAGATATTACTGACGGTGCACTAGAGCAAACTCGCGGTGGCCGTTACGTTGTCGATAAACAAACACTAGCATCTAGTCTAGAAGACGTATTCGTAGCTGGTGATGCGTGTGGCGGGAACATCGTAATTGAAGCGATGGCATTAGGTCGTAAAGCAGCAATGAGCGTTGAACGCTTCCTAACGACTCGTCCACTAACTGAAGACCGCGACTTCGAGCAAGAATACAGTTACTCATCTCGTCTAGACGTACCACTACCAAAAGGTACGGTAGATACCCCTCGCCTACACGGTGAATTGCGTGACGCTGAAGAGCGTAAGCAGGATTTTGCACAAGTGGATTTAGGCTTTACTGAAGCGCAAATCAAACTAGAAGCTTCTCGCTGCCTGCAATGCAGCTGCAAGCTATGTATGACCGAGTGCATCATGATGAATGACTTCAGCGACTGTCCGAAAACCATTTTCTCCGACTTTGTGAACAACAAGTCGATGGATCCACTGATGGCTTACTCATGCAACGCGTGTGACCAATGCACTATCGTGTGTCCGAAAGACTTCCCAATGAAAGAGATGTTCCTAGGGGCACGTGCTGACTTTGTTAAGGCAAACAACGGTGAATCTCCAATGCCGGGTCATAAAGCGATCAACATGCACCAGAAGCTTGGCTTCTCAAAAATCTTCACTATGGCAAAACGAGCGGTATCGACAAAATGAGTAATAAAGTATTTATGCCAGGATGCAGCTTGCCATCCTATTCACCTGAAGGTGTAGCTGCCATTGCTAGCTACCTAAAGCAAGTATTTCCAGACATGGGCGCAGTTCAAAAATGCTGTGGCAAACCGACTGCAGCTATCGGTCAAACGGAGAAGTTTAAAGAGCGTTACGGTCAGCTACAGGCTGATTTTGACAAGCTAGACGCACAAGAAGTGATTGTGGCGTGTCAAAGCTGCTACGGCATGATCAAAAAATCTGGTGGCACACAAAAACCAGTGTCTTTGTGGAAGCTACTTCCTGAAATTGGTTTACCGGAAGAACTGCGCGGCAAAGCCAAAAACAGCGACGTGGTGTTTACCATTCACGACTCTTGTTCAACTCGCTACGAGAAAGAGCTGCAAGACGGTATCCGTTGGATATTAAACGAACTTGGTTACAAAACCTCTGAGCCAGAACACACACGAGAAAACACCCGCTGCTGTGGCTTCGGCGGCATGGTTGTACCTGCAAACCCAGATGTGGCAACGCGCGTAATTAAGCGCCGTGTTGAAGAGTTTGAAACCGACTACGTAGTGGTTTATTGCTCGGCATGTCGTGCATCCATGATGGGTGTTGGTACAAAGTCTTGGCACATTCTGGATCTGATGTTCGGTCCTGTGATCATGCAAGGTGATGAGCCGCCAGTAAACGTACTTGCGAGCCCTGTAAAAGCTTGGTTCAACCGCTACAAGTCAAAAGCGGGCCTGATCAAGTGTATGTCAGTGTAACTGTCTCTGTGTCGCTATCTCTTTTTAATTATTAGGTTTAAGTGAAGTTGAACTTATGAAACTCGTAAAAATCGCTCTTATCGTCGCTGTTGTTGCTCTCGCTCTGTTCGCGGCAAAACAAACTGGCATTCTTGAAATCATCACTGACATCAAGAGCCTACAAGATTGGATCGCAAGCTTTGGTGTGTGGGGTTACGCCGTATTCGTAGCAGCATTCGTATTTGCGTGTGTTTTCCTACTACCGGGCAGCGCATTTACCATTGTGGCAGGTATCGTATTTGGTCCTATCAAAGGTGGTGTATTGGCGCTCTTTTCTGCAACGCTTGGTGCAGTAGCAGCCTTTATCGTGGCGCGCTTCCTACTGCGTAACACCATCATGAAGAAGTTTGGCGACAACCCAATCTTCAAGAAAATCGATGACGGTGTAGCAGCAAACGGCACCAGCTTCTTGATTCTGACTCGTCTTGTGCCTGTATTCCCATTCAGCCTACAAAACTACGCTTACGGTCTAACCAGCCTAAACCTTGGCACTTACGCTCTGGTTTCTCTGTTGACCATGGCGCCAGGTGCTTTCATTTTTGCTTACATGGCTGGTGACATCGCAACAAACGGTGTGTCTGCAATGTTGTTGGTAAAATTTGCGGTTGCGGGTCTTGTGCTGTTTGGCATGTCTTTGATTCCAAAATACATCGCAAAGAAAAAAGGCATCAACATGGAAGAATTAGCGAAGTAATCCGGTCTATCCATTATTGAAGCCAAAATAGTGCGACTTATCGAGAGTCGCACTATTTTCATTGCTACTGATTTGCTCACACTTTGTCCTTAAATTGGTGACTTTTAAGACCAAAAACTGACGTGGATTGGTATCACCTCACAAGGCGAGTAATTCTCTGAATCTATTATCAAATTCGCGTTGATAATAGAGCAAGATAGATTACTATCCATCTAGAGGGAACGGAGCTTCCAGCGTGGTTTATCCCCAATTCAGAGTACCAAAACAGCCGTTTGTACCTCATGGGAATATAAAGCTCCAAAATGAAAACAAAGATAAAGAAACACGGATTACGTATGAAAAAGCTACTTAGCACCATTGGCATTTTAGCCACCACATTCGCGACCTCCTCTTTTGCATCTTCGACCGCTGAAGAATGGCAAAAAATAGAACAGCAAGCCGACGGTCAGACCGTTTATTTTCATGCTTGGGGTGGTAGCCAAGAAATTAACCGCTACATCCAATGGGCAGGCAAAGAGCTTAAATCTCGCTACAACGTGACACTTAACCACGTCAAGGTCACCGATATTTCTGAAACCACCACTCGTCTTATTGCTGAAAAAGCCGCAGGGAAAAACAGCGGTGGCAGTGTTGATATGGTTTGGATTAATGGCGAAAACTTTAAATCGATGAAAGACAACCAACTATTGTTTGGTCCTTTCGTTGAAGGTTTACCAAGCTGGCAGTATGTCGATAAAACCCTGCCTGTTGATGTCGATTTCTCTGAACCAACAGATGGTCTAGAAGCGCCTTGGGGCGTAGGTCAATTGGTGTTTATCTACGATGAAGAAACCCTGCACAACCCGCCAAGCTCATATGCTGAAATGCTGAGCTACGCAAAAGCGTTTCCAAATCGTCTGACATACCCTCGCCCACCGGAGTTTCATGGCACCAGTTTCATCAAATCTCTACTGATCGAACTGAGCAATAACGATCCTGCACTGCAAAAGCCAGTGACAGACGAATCATTCAAAACTATCACGCAACCTCTATGGGCTTACCTAGATGAATTTCACAAAGTCGCATGGCGTGGCGGTAAGCAGTTTCCGGGTGGCACAGCGGAAACGGTACAACTACTAGATGATGGTCAGATTGACTTAGCCGTCACTTTTAACCCAAATGCGGTTTATTCAGCACAATCTAGCGGCAACCTTGCAGATAGCACCAAAGCGTATGCGATGGATGCGGGTGCACTTTCTAACATTCACTTCTTAGCTATCCCTTGGAACGCAAACGCCAGTGCAGGGGCTCAAGTTGCTATAAACTTTTTATTAAGTCCTGAAGCGCAATCTCGTAAAGGTGATATCAACACCTGGGGTGATCCTTCAGTGCTAAGCAGCCAATACCTGACTGGTACGGCTAAAAATACTCAACAATTCAAATCTATTGCAGAGCCACATCCAAGCTGGCAAGCCGCACTAGAAAAAGAATGGTTGAAACGCTACGGGAATTAATAATCACCCATGTTAAGAGCGCTGTATCTAGTTATTATCGCAGTTTGTATATTACCAACCATCCCGGGTCTACTCGGGGTGGTGGTCTCTGCGCTCGGCTATGTTCCCCCTATCGGCTTACATCATTTTTCACTTGATGGCTTTGATGCTGTGTTTGACTGGGAAGGCGTGTGGACATCTATTGGTCTAACGTTCTACTCTGCCATTTTCAGTAGCTACCTTGCTTGTTTGATGACGTTTGCGATTCTGCAAGCTTCTTGGGGAAGTAAATTCTGGCGTAAAATCGAAGTCAGTCTTTCTCCGCTTCTTGCCATGCCACACGTGGCATTCGCCATTGGTTTTGCTTTCCTATTTGCACCAACAGGTATGGGCGTTCGCGTACTCAACCAAATGTTTGGTTACGATCCAAATGCGCAAACGGTGAATGACTTAGCGTTGCTGATCAAAGACCCATACGCACTGGGTTTGATCATCATGCTTGCCATCAAAGAAGTCCCGTTCCTTTTGTTGATGAGTATTCCGATTCTTCAACAATTGAAGGTCGAGAAGATAGAAAAAGTCAGTCATTCGATGGGGTATAGCTCGGCTCAAGCTTGGTGGAAATGCGTTTTCCCTCAATGGTTAGCAAAACTGCGCTTCCCAATCCTAGCCGTGCTGGCTTACAGCTTATCCGTTGTCGATGTCGCGCTAATTATCGGTCCAACCAATCCTCCTACCTTTGCAGTATTGGTATGGCAGTGGTTTAACGATCCTGATTTATCCCTCCTACCAAGAGCGGCGGCGGGTGCAGTTGTGTTGTTTGCGATTGCGAGCCTATTGATTGGCTTTGCTCGACTCGTAGAGTGGAGCGTTACTAAAGGCTTTAAACGCTGGCAATACTCCGGTCGTAGCGGTTTCCGCTTACCAGGAAAGACCTTGTTCTCTATGATTGCTCTACTCGCACTGTTGATGGTGCCGTTGATGGTGGTGTGGAGCTTTGCACAACGTTGGCGTTTCCCTGACTTATTACCAAGCCGTTACAGCTTACGTTTTTGGGAATACGAGTGGCAAAGCATTCTTGGCACGCTAGAGCAAAGCATGTTGATTGCGATGATCAGCGCATCAATTGCTCTGGTACTTGCTCTGATTGCTCACGAATACCGACTGCGTTACCGCTGGCAAGTCCCAGGGTACATCATTGCCGTGCCAATGTTGATTCCGCAGCTTTCCGTTTTGTTTGGAATGCAAGTCGTCACGCTGTACCTCGACAGCAGCGCGTACTTGTTCTGGGTATGTTGGGCACACGTCTTCTTTGCTTTCCCGTTTGTTTACCTATCACTCGACGGTCCATGGCGCAGCTTCGACAATGGTTTGACTCGTGTCGCCTTAAGCCTTGGTAAATCACCGATGCAGGCTTGGTTAAAAGTCAAACTGCCCATTCTTTTGCCTGCGATTGCTTTTGCTTGGGCAGTTGGCATTAGTGTCAGCTTAGCGCAGTACCTACCAACACTCGTGCTGGGAGCTGGTCGCATCAGCACAATAACAACAGAAGCGGTCGCCCTATCAAGTGGCTTTGACCGTCGTGTCACTGCGATTTACGCAATTTGGCAAGCTCTCTTGCCGTTAATGTTCTTCTCTTTTGCGATTTTACTTAGCCGCTTACACGTTAAGTATCGCCGGTTGTCTATTAAAGGTTTACTACCGAATGAGTCTCTGTCTCGAAAACCTCGCCATCCATAAAACCAATGGCGACACGCTTTTCTCTGCCTTCAACATGACGGTAGAGAAAGGTGAAATTGTTACCCTGATGGGTCCTAGCGGCTGTGGCAAATCCACTTTATTGGATGCCATTGCTGGTCACCTATCTTCCGAGTTCGACTATTCAGGCTCAATCACTCTCGATAATGAAAAGTTGGATGCTTTGCCTGCGCATAAGCGTCAGGTAGGTATTTTGTTCCAAGACGATTTGCTCTTTCCGCACCTCACCGTATGGGAAAACCTTGCCTTCGCTCTGCCTGATTCAATCAAAGGGGCTGAGCGTAAAGAACGTGCGATGCAAGCATTGAAACACATCTCGTTAACCAAGCTCGCGGAATCTTTCCCAGATCAAATATCAGGTGGTCAGCGCGCCCGTATCGCTCTGACTCGTATGTTGTTGGCGAAACCAAAAGTTGCCCTACTCGACGAACCATACAGCAAACTCGATAAAGATTTGCGCGTGCAGTTTCGTAACTGGGTCGTGGAACAGCTTCAACTCGCTAATATTCCCGCGTTGATGGTGACTCACGATGAAGACGATATCCCTGCAGGCAGCCGTTGCCTAAACTGGCCGTGGGAGACAAGTCATGCTTGATAGCCTAAGCATCAAAATCATTAAGTGGCCACTGGCACAAAGCGCAAAGCTGATCGACAAATGTGGCGTGACGGCTAACCAAACCACACTGTTCGGTTTTGCCCTTGGTTGCTTTGCCCTACCAGCATTGATGGCAGAGCAATACACACTCGCATTAGCGTTTATCCTGCTGAACCGAATTTGTGATGGATTAGATGGTGCGTTGGCAAGAATCCAAGGCATTACCGATGCCGGAGGCTTTCTCGATATTAGCTTGGACTTCTTGTTCTATTCTTTGATTCCATTTGGTTTTGTGTTGGCAAATCCAGAACAAAACGCCGTCGCGGGCGCATTCTTGATCTTCTCGTTTATTGGCACGGGGAGCAGCTTCTTAGCTTTCGCGATCATGGCAGGTAAACGCGGTATCGATAACCCTGTCTACAAACACAAATCTCTGTACTACATGAGCGGTCTAACAGAAGGCACCGAGACCATTGGTTGTTTCGTGTTGTTCTGTTTGTTCCCACAACATTTTGCCGTGATTGCGTATATCTTTGGTGCGGCGTGTTGGTTTACTACATTTACACGTATTTACTCTGGGTTTCATACGCTGAAACCGTAAACAAAACTTAAAGGGAGATTCCTGATTGCTACGAAGGAATGCAACCGGGAATCTCTTTTCAATCTTCCCTCAATAAAGCATCCCACTCACCACCAGCGTCACCACAATCCCAGAGACAAAACTCGGCACATGCCACTTCTGCTGCTTAGCTCGAAAATACTCTTTTTGTCGCTCTTCTTGATAGCTCTTCACCGCTAGTTCTTTAATGTAATCGTTCTGCATAATCTACCCTCCTGACGTTTTTCAAATCGAGGATAGAAGCTCAAGTTAACTTGAGGTCAATGCTGAAGTTCCAATTTAGGATATATTCCTTAGAAGTGGAGCGATCCTTGCTTTCAATTCATTAAACTCAACCAGTTGCATTTATCTATATCACAGTTCTGGCGTGTCACTTGATCGTCGTCAATGGAACATCAATCTATTTCACCTTTCGATGTTCAAATGACATCAAGTTGCTAGCATGAGCCCATTCAAGATAACTCTGGGCTTGTTATGACTCCTACTGTTGACCATGTACTCCTCAATATCGCACTCAATTTGAGCTCAAATCGCTCTCATGAGCAGCAATACCAAAACCTGATTGATGGGGTCGCACAAGTATTCCCTTGTGATGCGAGTTGCTTGTTCATATTCGATGAGGATGGCTTTCTAACGCCGGTTGCAGTAAAAGGCTTGTCAAACTCAGTACTCGGTCGCCGTTACTTTCCTAAAGCCCATCCGCGTTTGGATGCCATCATTCATAGCCGCGAGCCTGTTCGCTTCGATGCCAACTGTGCCCTGCCCGATCCATTTGACGGGACATTATTGACCGAATACCAATGCATTGATGTCCATGACTGCATGGGTTTTAGCTTATATGTTGAAGGGCAACTTGTCGGGGCATTAACCATGGATGCACTTGCTGTTGGCGCGTTTGATCATATCGATCCAGTAGCTATCGAAACCTTCGCGGCACTAACGGCGGCAACACTGCGCAACATTGCACAATTAAAAGCCCTCAAAGCACAAAACCAAAAGCAAAAAAGCGTTACACAAACCCTGATTCAACAAGCGCGATCACAACACGGTGACATGGTTGGCTTAAGTCCACAGATCAATCAGTTACGAAATAACATAGCAACCGTTGCACAATCGGATTACGCGGTATTGGTATCTGGAGAAACCGGTACGGGTAAAGAACTTGTCGCTCATTCGGTTCACGCTCAATCTCATCGCAACGATAAGCCGATGATCTACGTGAACTGTGCCGCTCTACCCGAGGGGTTGGCGGAGAGCGAACTGTTTGGCCATGTGAAGGGAGCTTTCACCGGAGCCAATAGTCACCGTGCAGGTAAGTTCGAGCTAGCTGATGGCGGCACAATCTTCCTAGATGAAGTAGGTGAATTGCCTTTGGTTTTACAAGCAAAACTACTGCGCGTTATTCAGCAAGGCGAGCTGCAACGTGTGGGCAGCGATCAGCATTTGATGGTGAACGTACGTATCATCGCAGCCACTAACCGACAGTTAGAAAAAGAGGTGGAAACTGGCACATTCCGCGCTGATTTGTTCCATCGATTGAACGTGTTTCCCATCAAAGTGCCACCACTGCGCGCGCGTGACGGCGACATTCCAGTTCTTGCGGGATACTTACTGGAAAAAGTGCGCCAGCAATTTAACGCACCAAACCTTCATGTTCACCCTAAGGTACTGACTCAATTAGAGTCTCTGCCTTGGTACGGTAATGTTCGAGAGCTTGAGCATACCTTAACGCGAGCGGCATTACATGCCATTCAGCAAGGCGATAGCACCATCATGCTCAATCACTTTGACACTTCACTCGCGTTAGATGATGTAAAAAGCACATCGCATTACTTGCCTAGAGAGAGCCAGCCGATGCGCGAGTTGGTGGAGCGCTATCAACATGACTTGATTGAGCACGCATTGAGCCAATCTGGCGGTGTTTGGGCAAAAGCAGCGGAGTTTTTACAGATGGATCGGGGTAACTTATATCGCATGGGTAAAAAGCTCGGCATAAATAAATAGAGGCTCCCGCTTCGCCCTTGTGAAACAACGATTTACTTTTATCGATAGCAAACATATCGATAGTAAACAAAGAGATTCCGGATGACTCACTCTGGCTCGTCCGGAATGACACCCAACACCAATGTACTTGGGCTAACTGTCCCATCTGGTTTCTCGTATTTCACTTACTCTTCCTCATTCGTAATAATTAAACCGCTCAAGTCTCAGCTTTCTTGTAACTCCTTAAACTCATCAAGGTTTCAGTTACCTTATTGCGTCATTCCTGACAGCGACGAAGGAGCGCAATCGGGAATCTCTTGCCTCCACAAAACCGCAATAACTTATCTCCTGTTTAACAAACACTTCCACTATCGCCCGTTAAAACGTTTCTCGCGCGTCGCTTTTATCACCAATTCAAATACACCGTTGTTATTTACACATCAGTTACGTTGTAAAAATCACATCAGCGACATACTCAAAAATACATAAAACCATTAAAAATCAAAGAGATAATTATTGGCACGCATTCTGCTCTATTGGAGAAAACAAAACGACTATTACTACAATCACTGGAGAACCCAATATGTTCTGTATTCAATGTGAACAGACAATCCAAACCCCGGCTGTAAAAGGCTGTTCTTTCGCACAAGGTATGTGTGGCAAAACTTCAGAGGTATCCGATCTACAAGACGTGTTGGTTTACACTTTGCAAGGGGTTTCTTTTTGGGCAGCACGCGCGCTTGAATTCAATATCATCAATGATGAAATCAACCAGTGGGCTCCAAGAGCATTCTTCTCTACGTTGACCAACGTAAACTTTGACCCAGAACGTATCCTTGAACTGACTTCTCAAGCAGCCACTTACAAAGCGCTGCTAAAAGACCAAGCGATGACAGCAGCAGCTCTTACAGATGAAGTGCTAGTGAACATTCCTGATGTAGCGAACTTCGAGTTGCCAAACAGCGCAGAGGAAATTTTGGCGTTTGCTCCTCAAGTTGCGGTAAACCGCGGTAAAGACCAAGTACACGAAGACGTTATCGGTCTACGTCTGCTTTGCTTATACGGTCTAAAAGGTGCAGCTGCGTACATGGAACACGCACGCGTACTTGAGCAAACCAACAATGACATCTTCGCCGAATACCACGAAATCATGGCTTGGTTGGGTACTGACCCTGAAGATCTAGGCGAACTGTTAGATTGCTCAATGCGTATTGGTCTTATGAACTACAAAGTGATGGAAATGCTGGATCACGGTGAAACAGCAACGTTCGGTCACCCAGAGCCAACAACCGTTAACGTTAAGCCAGTCAAAGGCAAATGTATTCTTGTTTCTGGTCATGACCTTCACGACCTAGAAAAAATCTTGCAACAGACCGAAGGCAAAGGCATTAACGTTTACACTAACGGTGAGATGCTGCCTGCACACGGCTACCCAGAGCTGAAGAAATACCCTCATCTAGTAGGTAACTACGGCAGCGCGTGGCAGAACCAACAGAAAGAATTCGCCAACTTCCCTGGCGCGATTGTGATGACCTCAAACTGCCTATTGAACCCGAACGTGGGTCAGTACGCAGACCGTCTATTCACTCGTAGCATTGTCGGTTGGCCAGGTGTCGCTCACCTAGAAGGTGATGATTTTAGCCAAGTAGTCGAGTGTGCATTGGCACAAGAAGGCTTCCAACACGACGAAATCGAGCACAACATCACGGTTGGTTTTGGACGTAACGCACTGATGAACGCGGCTCCTGCGGTTATCGACCAAGTGAAACAAGGCAACATCAAACACTTCTTCCTAGTAGGTGGTTGTGATGGCGACAAAGCAGAACGTAGCTACTACACAGACTTCACTGCAGAAGCACCAGAAGATACGCTAATCCTAACGCTGGCTTGTGGTAAATACCGCTTTAACAAGAATACATTTGGCGACATTAATGGCATCCCTCGCCTATTGGATGTGGGTCAATGTAACGATGCATACTCAGCAATTCAGCTGGCATTAGCCCTTGCGAAAGAATTCGACTGCGACATCAACGAGCTTCCTCTTACGCTTGTTCTTTCTTGGTTCGAGCAAAAAGCGATTGTGATCCTACTTACGCTATTCGCACTAGGCGTGAAAGGCATCTACACAGGTCCAACAGCGCCTGCATTCTTGACGCCAAACCTGATTGCAATTATCCAAGAGAAGTTCGATATGCGCAGCATTGGTAATGTTCAAGATGACCTTAAAACTATCCTAGCAGCGTAATCACCTTGCTTATCACGCGCCTCCTTAATTGGGGGCGCTTTTATCTATTGAGTACTCGACAACCAAAGAGATTGTTATGTTTTTTGAATGGCAAGGCAGTCAACCTGTCACCTTACGCTGTGTAGATAAATATCACGAGACTGCCGATGCAGTGAGCCTCAAGCTGGCAGACTTATCTGAATCGCTTTTGTTTGAATTTAAAGCGGGTCAGTTCATAAATCTTGGCATTGAAATCGATGGCAAGATGGAATTCCGTGCCTATTCACTCAGTTCCCTTTCCGGCGATGATTGCTTACAACTGACCATTAAACGCGTCGACGGCGGGAAGGTATCAAACTACATCATCGATAAACTGTTGATTGGAGATACAGTTCAAGCTCTTCCACCAACGGGTGATTTCAACTGTGTTGACCATCCACCAATCACGCTAGATGGTAAAAAGAAAGCCCTGCTGATCAGTGCTGGATGCGGCATCACCCCCGTATTCGCGATGACAAAACAATGGCTGAGCAATGATCAAGAAGTGGATATCGAATTTCTGCATATCGCTCGCTCTCAACCAGAAACGATTTACTTTGATTTGCTAGAGACTTACCACTCAGTTTACCCAGATTTTAACTTGAAGCTGTTACTAAAAAATCGCGGTGAGACCCAGTACCCTGAAGGTCGACTCAGTAAGGAATGGCTTCAGGAGTTGGTCCCAGATTTTAATCAGCGCACGGTTTATCTATGTGGTCCAAACCAGTTCATGCTCGATGTTCAAGGTTATTTGACCGAGCTTGGCTTTGATATGGCTAACTTCTTCCAAGAAAGCTTTACACCAGCAGCAAGTGAAGAAGCTGAAGTGTCAGATGAAACGGCAAGTGTCTCAGTCCCCGACTTTGCTCAAACGATTGATGCACAAAAAGGTCAAGTCCTTGCTGATGTGTTGGAAGGCGCAGGGTTACCGTTGATCGTCGCTTGTCGAAGTGGCATTTGTGGCTCTTGTAAGTGTAAGGTTCGCAAAGGCAGTGTTTCTTCAACCAGCCTTGAAACATTAACACCGGAAGAAATTGAACAAGGCTATGTACTCGCCTGTTCTTCGACGATTGAATCCGACCTCGAAGTTCAGATTGGTTAAAGCGGTTGATACAAACATTAAAAAAGCGCCGTGCTCGGCGCTTTTTGTTTATCGCAGACTGTAATTCTACCAAGACGCGAAGCATTTGATAGAAATTCTCTATAAGGAAAAACGACTGAGCTGGGAACCTCGCTTTAAACTCAGCTAAACAGCAGAACCTTCAGTGCGGCTTCGCTATCTACATCCATAAACTCTGGTGGGTTGTCCAAACGCTCACGGAATGTCAGCTCAGGCGCTTCTTCCTTCATGCTTTCAATCAAGAAATCGCTGGTCACCGATGGCGAGTTTACACACGCGAGAACTTGCCCACCTTCTGCTAGCAAATCTGGCAAACGGCGTAGAATCTTTTTGTAGTCTTTCGTTAACGCGAAGCTGCCTTTTTGGAATGATGGTGGATCAATGATGATCATATCGTACTGACCTGACTTCTTGATCTTCCCCCACGACTTAAAGATGTCGTGCCCCATAAAGCTCACTTGGTTGATGTTATGGCCATTCAGTTTATGGTTCTCACGACCTTTCGAAAGCGACGCTTTTGCCATATCCACGTTTACGACTTTATCGGCACCACCAGCAATAGCCGCCACAGAAAAGCCGCAAGTATAAGCGAACAGGTTAAGTACATTTTTGTACTTGGCATTTTCACGAACCCAATCACGACCGTAGCGCATATCAAGGAACAAACCGAAGTTCTGGTTACGACCGATATCTAGCTGGTACTTCAAGCCACTTTCTTCAACCACAGGTCGAGCATCTAGCTCACCCAACAGAATTTCTGAAGGTGCGCCGTCAGCATAACGGTGTTGAATCACGATAGTGCGACCCTGTTTTTCTGCCCACAGAGCAGATTCAGAAAGCGTATTTAATCCAGCTTTTAATTCAGAAACAAACGTCTCATCGACTTCTTTAAATAGGTTAATGATCAACTGACCTTGTAACCAATCACATGTGATTTGCTCTAAACCTTCGAAGCGGCGACCGCGACCGTGAAACAGTCGGCGGATTTCATTGGGAGCTTGTGTTAGCTCCGCTTCTAGATGCTGGAAAAACAGCGGAAGTTGTGATGCTTGCATCGAATTCTCTTATTCGTTTTCTTTGTAATGGTTATTTGATCGTAGGCCAGTTCAGTTCCCACGGAGAAAGCCAAGTGTCGATACCTTGGGATACAATTTCATTGTGCCATTTACTGCCAAGCGCTGTATGCTCGCGTGGATCGCAAACAAAGCAATGTGTTTCATCTTGATACGGGAAACACAATGAAAATGCATGCAAGTAACCACGGTCAGCGTCATTACCTGCATTATAAATAGGATCACCAACAATACCCGAACCAACGGATTTTAATGCCACACGAATTTGGTGTGTTTTGCCAGTATGCGGCTTGCATAAAAACAGGCGCTCTCCCGGCTCTGCAGCGAGAGAAAAGAATTGGGTAACCGCTGGATTCGTTTTGCTGTTGACCAGTTTCCATGAAGAACGACGAGAGCGTTCCATGTCCCCCACTACCAGCCCTTGCTTCTTCTTAGGCTTTTTCGAACCAATCGCAAGATAGAACTTCTCGACTTGACGATCTGCAAATGCTTGCGACAACACGCTTGCTGCTTTTGCGTTGCGACCCAAAAGCAAAATTCCAGACGTCATTTTGTCGAGGCGGTGAATAAGATACAACTGCTCATCACCACTTTGTTTCGCTACTTCTTGCAGCAACATAGTTTCACCATCGTCCTTATGTACTGAGACGTTGGGATGTTTATTGATGATCAGAAAATCTGGATGGGTGTGTAGAATGTCGAACATAAAAAACTGGCTCCACGTTTGGAGCCAGAAGTATACCGATTCTAAGCAATTAGGCGAGCTTAAACTTACCCACCAGCGCTTCCAATTCTTGAACTTTACGGTTCAGACCTTCTACGCTTTGCGAGCTGTCATTCGCTAATTGTAATGAACGGTTTGAGATGTCGCTGATCGATGTAATGTCAGCCGCAATTTCTTTCGTAACTGCGGTTTGCTCTTCAGCCGCAGTCGCGATTGAGTTCACCATGCTTTGAACATGAGCCGCACCAGAAACGATTTCTTCCAGTGAGTTCACCGCTCCCGAGCTTTGACTCACGCCAATTTCAACCAAACGACAGCCATCTTCCGTGTAAGTCACTGCCTCTTGAGTGCCGACTTGAATCGCTTGGATGATCTCACCGACCTCTTGTGTTGCCTTCGTTGTGCGTTCAGCCAGAGCGCGTACTTCATCGGCAACCACAGCAAAGCCACGACCAAACTCGCCTGCACGTGCCGCTTCGATTGCCGCGTTCAATGCCAGCAGGTTCGTCTGCTCGGCAATGTCTTCAATCACTTTGATAACCGCGCCAATTTTCTCGCCATGAGAACCTAGGCTGTTCATCTGCACCGACATATCCGACATTTGCTGTGATACCTGTTGAATACTCTCCACCATCTCAACAATCACGGTGCGACCTTGTTCAGCGGTTGATTCCGACTTGCGTGCTTCTTCAAACGTCGCAGCACCTTGCTCTGCAACTTGAGAAATGGTCAAGCTCAACTCTTCTGCCGCAGTCGCAATCAAGTTTGCTTTATCAGATTGGCTACTTGCACCCGACACAATATCTTGGCTCACAACTGACAGCTCGCCGGTAACCGATTTCACCTCTTCCGATACGAGCGAAATCGAACCAATAAGGCTAGTCAATGATGCTTGCATCTTATTTAGAGAAGTCGCTAGGTTAGCCAACTCGTCACCCGATTTATCTTCAATCGGTTCTACCGTTAAATCGCCTTCCGCGACACGTTGCGCTAACTCATCGAGCTTACTCAAACGGTGAGTAATTGAGTTGGACAACAAGTACGCAATAACGGCTGTTGCAATCAGCGCAATCGAACCAAGCACATAAATCGTCAGTTCAATGCTATTAAACGAATACGAAAGGTCCAGTAGCGCTTCACTGGTACTTTGGCGACCATCCGTTGATGCCGCATCAAGGATAGATTCAATCGGCGCTAGGTTAGCGTCATAAAGAGAGCGAAGGCGCGCCACGTTCTCTTCAACGTTTTCTAGACCAAGATTAGTCAAAATTTGCGACTCAAAGTCACGAGTGAAATTACTCATGTAACGTTCAACTTTTTCAACATTACGGTAATCTTCGCCACCAACCGTTTCCAAAAGTTTGACTTCAGCAATCGCTGCTGCAAATTCTTGTTTATTTACTTGGTACTCCGCCTGAACACCCGATACACCTACGATGCTACCTAATGCATCACGATAAACATCACCTGCTTCATCGATCAAAATTAAGTACTGAACAGTTTCAGGAACATCGTCCGTTCTCACCTCGTCAGCCACTTCGTGCGAGTTCAATACTTCTAATGTGATAATTCCAATCATCACCAGCATGATTGCTAAGATTGCACCAAAACTCGCGTACAGTTTTTTACGAACAGACATTGTCACTAATAACCTACCTTACCCTTGTCTTCTATTTTCTAACTTAATTCATCCACATATTTACACATGCTTTGTAAGGCTTATCGGAACGTTCAACTGCAACTTTAACACTTATTTTTGTGATCCAGCTCTCTTTGCGAGTCGTCTCACAATTAATACCCATTATTAATATGAATTCACTCAATCCTATAAATAATGAATATAAAAAACGGGAGCCTGTGAAGACTCCCGCTTATTAGTTTTTGAATTTAGCTGAATGCTTTTCGCTTATAGCTTCTTAGAGAAGATACCTGCGAGGGCAATGATACCAATACCAAGTAGCATGATTTCGCCTTTACCGCTGTCGAAACCAGACTTGATGCCCATGAAAGCTACGATTGCGATAGCGACTGGGATCACGTATTTAACTAGGTTGTACCAAAGACCAAATAGAGGGAAAGAAACTTTACCGTCGTTAGTGATCTCTTTTTCAAGGTCAGCACGGTTTAGACGCCAGCCTGCAAAGATACATACCAACATACCGCCAACCGCTAGGAAGATCTTATCTGTTAGTAGGTCGAAGATATCAAATGCGCCCGTACCGAATAGGGTTGGACCAACACCACCAAGTGATAGTGACGCGAACACACATAGTGTTGCCATTACGACACTCGCAGACAGTACTGCTGTTGAACGCTTCAGACCTTTCTCATCGATTAGGTAAGAAACAACTACCTCTAGTAGAGATACAGAAGACGTCAGTGCCGCAACAGTAAGACCAATGAAGAACATCAGAGCAAATAGAAGACCAATTACGCCGCCCATTTCAGCAAACAGTTGAGGTACAACTACGAAGACTAGACCTGGACCTGCTGCTGGCTCCATACCAAATGCGAACATTGCAGGGAACATTGCTACACCCGCTAGGATTGCGACACCTGTGTCCATTGCCGTAACCATACCGGTTGTTTGAACTAGGTTCTCTTTCTTCTTCAGGTAAGAACCGTAAGTCATCATACAACCCATACCCAGACTTAGAGAGAAGAATGCCTGACCTAGCGCCGCTAGAACGACATTGCTGTCTACTTTTGAGAAGTCTGGCATGAACAGGAACTCAAGACCTGCCATTGCGCCCGGTAGCATCAGACCTTTCACTGATACAACGATCAGGATAAGGAATAGAAGAGGCATTAGGATTTTACCCGCTTTCTCGATACCGCCAGAAATACCTTTCATTACGATAACGATGTTTAGGAACAGGTAAACACCCATCCACATTAGCGGTTGAACTGGATCAGAAATGAAGCCGCCGAAGCTGTCACCAATTGCTTCAGGAGCACTTAGTAGACCACCGCCTACTTTAAAGATGTACGCTAACGCCCAGCCACCTACTACAGGGTAGAAACCCATGATCAATAGACCACTTAGTACGCCGATAACACCCGTAAATGTCCAACGACGATCAGTCGATTTGAAAGCACCTACTGCTGAAAGACCTGTCTTACGACCAATAGCGAACTCAGTAAGCATGACGCTAAAGCCGATAAAAATAACAAACAAAAGGTAAATTGCAACGAACGCACCGCCGCCGCTCTCACCAGCTGTGTAAGGGAATTTCCATATATTGCCTAAACCGACAGCGGAACCCGCTGCTGCCATTACGAAGCCTAGTTTAGACCCCCACGTATCACGTGGTGCTGCTGTATTTGTAGCCACGCTTTTTCTCCAAAATGTTTTGTTGTGTTTGCATAGAGATAGGCGTCTAGAATATGTTCGTGTAAATATTAATGTACACTTTATAAGATGTTTGTGTGACGCTCTATGTATGGCAAGTAAAGCAGTTTAACTTTAAAATTGGAACCCCGAATAGCACATTTATCGCGCAAATGTATCATTGTTCACGCTAAATGCTGCTTTTTTGCGCAAAAGTTAAAGTTTCATCCAACTTTTCACACCTTAGTAACACATTACCCCGTTATAAAATCTATTTCACAACATAAAATCACCTAACCGTGTTGGTATGAAAATAGTTTCCCGTTACGTCATTTCCGCTTAATATCCATGTTGGGCTTATTACTTTTGGCGTATATGGACAAGTTCTATCACTTTCTCACCCTAGCTAGCATTGGGCTTTATTGGTTCCTAGTGGCTGGTGTTACTATTCGTGTCGTATTAAAACGTCGCGCTGTTAGCGTCTCTCTTGCATGGCTGATGATCATCTACATCCTGCCAGTGCTTGGTGTTGCTTGTTATTTCTTATTTGGTGAGCTTAACCTTGGTCGAAAACGTGCAGAACGGGCTAAAGTGATGTTCACACCGTTCCAACAATGGTTCACTCAGTTAAATGATTGTAACGCGCATGTTCCAGAAGCAATGGGGCGTCATATCTATCGCATTGATGAGCTATGTAACAACCGTTTGGGTCTTCCTGCATTAAGTGGTAACACACTTTCACTTCAGCAATCACCGGATGAGATCCTTCATTCCATCATTGAAGATATCGAAAACGCACAGCACAGCATTCGAATGGTGTTCTACATTTGGCACCCAGGAGGCTTAGCCGATTCAGTCGCTTCTGCACTGATTCAAGCGGCAAAACGTGGCGTAGACGTAAAACTGCTTCTTGACTCTGCTGGTAGTCCGCGCTTCTTCCGCAGTCATTGGTATAAGATGATGAAGGATGCGGGCATCGATGTAGTACAAGCATTGGAAGTTAAAATGTGGCGTATCTTCCTGCGCCGTTTGGACTTGCGTCAGCATCGTAAGATCATCGTGATTGATGACGAAATTGCTTATACAGGATCAATGAACTTGGTCGACCCTGCTTTCTTTAAACAAAGCAGTGGTGTTGGTCAGTGGATTGACATCATGGTGCGAATTACCGGTCCTACGGTCAACGTGCTAAGTGCCATTCACTGCTGGGATTGGGAAGTAGAAACAGGTGAACGTCAGCTACCTAAACACCCAGAGTGCCGCATTGACAACAGCGATGAGTTTCAACATCCAATTCAGGTGGTTCCATCTGGTCCGGGGATGCCGGAGTACTTGATTTACCAAGTACTGACTTTGGCGATCAACCAAGCGAATCGCTCGGTGAGGATCACCACACCTTACTTCGTGCCAAGCTCTGATTTACTCGAAACATTAAAAATGACCGCACAACGTGGCATCGATGTTGAGCTGATCATCCCACACAAAAACGATTCCATGATGGTGCAATGGGCATCGCGAGCTTTCTACAGTGAGTTGATGGCTGCTGGTGTGAAAATCTACGAATTCTATGGCGGTTTATTGCACACTAAATCGGTGGTGATTGATGATCAATTCTGTCTGGTCGGCACGGTAAACATGGATATGCGCAGCTTGTGGCTCAACTTTGAGGTAACTCTGGCAGTAGATGACGAAGAGTTCACCAAGCAAATGTCGTGGCTGCAGGACACCTACATCCAACAATCACACACTGTTGATAAAGAAGAATGGGAGAAGCGCAGTATCTTCTCTCGTTTCTTGGAACGTATTTTCTATCTATTTAACCCATTGCTATAACAAATGAGTTATACCCAAGTAACCTCGAGATGCTAGGTTCAGCGAGAATGACTTGGTTTGTAGACGCGGCGGCGATTTAAAGGTCTAGTGGGTCTAAATCAAGAATC